>JAYVYN010000020.1:0-3568 GCA_043784265.1 Gammaproteobacteria bacterium
CGACTATGGAGCGATGGTCGCTGGAATAAACTCACCGTCGCGCACGGATGTTACTGGAAAAAATGTAGCTTCTGCGATGTGAGCTTAGACTATATCTCACGCTATGACGCAGCAGACGCCAAGACTCTGGTGGATCGGATCGAGGCGATCGTCGCCGAAACTGGGCAGACCGGCTTTCACTTTGTCGACGAGGCCGCTCCGCCAAAATCGCTCAAAGCACTCGCAACCGAATTGATCCGCCGCGGCAGCACAGTTTCTTGGTGGGGCAATATCCGCTTCGAAAAAACTTTCAACGCAACACTCTGCCAACAACTCGCGAGCAGCGGCTGCATTGCCGTATCGGGCGGACTGGAAGTGGCTTCCGATCGACTCTTAAACCTTATGAAAAAAGGCGTATCGGTCGAACAAGTCGCCAAAGTCACCAAGGCGTTCAGCGATTCCGGCATTTTAGTACATGCCTACCTGATGTATGGTTTTCCGACTCAAACCGTCCAGGACACTGTGGATGCGCTGGAATACGTACGACAACTATTCTACAACGACTGTATCCAAAGCGGATTCTTTCATCGCTTTACCTGCACCGTGCACTCGCCCGTGGGCAAAGACCCTGCCGCCTATTCGATCACTCTACAGCCGTTACCCGCGATTAGTTTTGCTAAAAACGATATTTCTTTTTACGATCCCAGCGGTGTCGACCACGATGCCCTCGGCGGCGCACTCAAAAAAGCACTCTATAATTACATGCACGGCGTGGGGCTAGAGGAAGATGTCCGTAGTTGGTTCAATTTCAAAACGCCGCGCACCACGGTAGCTAAACACAAAATCGCCAAAGCACTCGCCAAGCCGCTACGCTAACCAACCCTGAAGTTCCCGCCCTATAAGATGCTGTAGAAGTTCAACCCCCGGCGCGCTAGCGTTTAGGCAAGGTATATACGAGAAATCCGTGCCCCCATGCTGATGAAAAGCCTCCGCTAGCCCTAGCTGAATTTCCTCCAATGTTTCCAGACAATCAGCAGAAAATCCGGGCGCAACGAGTACTAGTTTTTTCACACCATTCTTCGCGAGCTCAGCAACTTTCTCGATACTATACGGCTTAAGCCATTCCTGCGCCCCAAAACGCGACTGAAAACTATGCGTCATTTGCGCCAACTCAAGCCCAAGTGCCTCGCGCAATAGCCGCGCCGTTTTCGCGCAATGACAATGATAAGGGTCCCCCTTTATCAAAGTAACCCGTGGCATCCCGTGAAAGGACATTAAGATCATCTCAGGCTTCCATGCTAAGCCACTCAAATGCGTCCGCACGCTCTTCACCAGCGCATCAATATAGGCAGGATCATCATAGTAAGGAGGCAGTGTCCGCAAAGCGGGTTGCCAACGCATATGGCCTAAATGCGCCCCAACCGCATCCATCACCGTGGCAGTGGTCGCCGCACTATATTGCGGGTACAACGGCGCCACTAACAAACGCTCAACCCCTTGAGTGCGCAACCGATCAATTACCAAGGGAATCGAGGGATTGCCATAGCGCATAGCATAATCGACCACGACGCCACCACCCCAAGCACCCTGCAAAGCGAGGGACTGGTCCGCGGTAAACAACGCCAGGGGTGATCCGCCTCGCGCATGATCCCAGACCTTGGCATATAGCTTGGCTGATTTGGCGGGTCGTGTAAGTAGCACAATCCCGCGCAAAATCGGTTGCCACACAATAGCCGGCAATTCGACCACGCGTCGATCCGAAAGAAATTCAGCCAAATAACGCCTCACCGCACTCGCGCTTGGCGCATCCGGTGTGCCCAAATTCACCAACAGTACGCCAACTTTCGCCGCTGCAATCGCTACGTGCTCAAGTGGTCTACTCACTCTAAGTCTGCCTGCTCAGCATCGCGCGGCGGCGCAAGATCTAGGCGTAACGACTTATGAACCCCGCTTAAACTCTTGTTTAAAGTCGCCACCTCACCACGCACATGCCCCCACAGCGCACGCTCAATCCGCCAACTTTCTATTGCCTGCTCTGAAGCCGTTGCTTGCGCCGCCGTCGGTGCCGCATCCGCTGAGGTTACCTGGCGATAAAGAGTACCCAAATCCGCATTTATGTGTTCCATACTCGGGGACGCCACCGCACTGGCACTGGCTTCTTGTGCCTCTAAGAGCACCGCGATTTGCCGGTCTAGGGACTTAATCTCACTAGTCGCAATTTTAGTGCTGGGCAAAGACATCTCCTGCAATTGCCCACGCAATGAGCGCCCTGCAAGCAATGCGCTCGTACTTTCATCCAACGCGCTCGCAAGACGCTGCGCCAATTTGAGTTGTGCATCAAATTCACGCGCGTGTAGATTAATGCGTGGGTCGGCAATCACGTGCAATGGCTGTTCCCAATGATGAGCGCCTAAACTTAAAACTGCACGATACTCGCCCGGCACCGCCGCAGGCCCTATTGAATCTAATGGCGTATCGCCCGGCACCGCCGAAATTGGAAATCCATGCAACGCCACGCGTGGCGCGGCGAAGTGCATATCCCACACCCATCGATGCCACCCCGCGCGAGTCGAGGGCGGTGGCTGTAGGCGAATCCAATATTTTGGAATGAGCTCTCGATCCAATTCTTCCGCACTCAAAACCATAGCATCATCGCTAGCCATCCGCCTCACTAACGCGCCACTTGAATCGAATATTTCAATGGCCAAACTACCCTTAACATCTTTGCTTAAAAAATAGTCCAGCACAGCACCGTCCGGCGGATTGCGTCCATAAGGTTCATCGGGAGGAACCGGAGTATCGGAACCGGTGCTACGCTTAACTCGTACCGCCTGCGCCGGTTTTAGTAATACCGCCTCGTCTTTTAGAAAACGCTCCGAGTATTGTCGCAATGGGCTGATATCATCCAAAATCCAGAACGAGCGGCCATGTGTTGCCACAATCAGATCCTGATCATGCACCACAAGATCGCGCACTGAAGTATGCGGCAAGTTCAATTGCAAGGAACTCCAATGGTCTCCGTCGTCGAAGGATACGGACACCGCCTTCTCAGTTCCTGCGTACAACAAACCACGGCGTACAGGATCTTCGCGCACGGTATTGGCGGGCGCATCCAGGCTTAATCCGTTGACCATGAGCTGCCAACTCTTGCCGCCGTCCCGCGTGCGATATATATAGGGCTTAAGATCATCGACTCGAAGTCGGCTCACCGACACAAATGCACTCAGCGTATCGAAATGGGAGGCTTCTATTTGTGTGACCTTACTCCAGGGCCCCAACTCCGGGGGCGTCACATTTTTCCAGTCTTGACCATCATTTTGGGTGACCCAAATAAACCCATCGTCCGTGCCTAACCAAATGAGTCCTTCATCAATGATCGACGGACTCGCGGCATAGATCACGCCGCGCTGTTTCGCAGCCTTCGGATTAAGCATACTGCCCACACTTGCGGGTATACCCGGTTCGAGCCGGGTAAGATCAGGGCTAATTGTCTTCCACGTAGCACCGGCGTCGATGGTTTTATACAGTCGGTTGGCCGCGTAGTACATCTGCGTGGGGTGTTGCGGAGAGAAAAACAGCGGTTCGGTAC
>JAYVYN010000021.1:0-41133 GCA_043784265.1 Gammaproteobacteria bacterium
AATTACTAAATGCATTTGCACTCCATTCTCCCGCCCCCCAGTCACGCGCCACCTTGCAACGCCTGGTGCGCGCGGATGAGGCAAAAATGACCGGTTTTGTGTTCAAGATTCAAGCCAATATGGACCCAGGTCACCGCGACCGCATCGCGTTTATGCGCCTCTGCTCCGGTCGTTACGTGCGCGGTATGCGTTTGTACCATACCCGCTTAGGCAAAGAAATTCGTGTTGCCGATGCCTTGACTTTTCTGGCGGCAGATCGCAGCCAGGCAGAGGAAGCTTATGCCGGCGATATCATTGGCTTGCATAATCACGGTACCATTAACATTGGCGATACCTTCACCGAAGGTGAAATTCTTACCTTTACGGGCGTGCCTAATTTTGCTCCAGAATTGTTTCGACGCGCGGTGCTAAAAGATCCCTTGCGTATGAAAGCCTTGCAAAAAGGCTTGTCTCAGTTATGTGAGGAAGGCGCAACCCAATTATTTAAACCGTTGCGCAATAATGATTTAATTTTGGGTGCAATCGGTCAACTACAATTTGAAGTTGTCGCCTTTCGTTTGCAAGATGAGTACAGCGTGCAATGCGTATTTGAACCGATCAACGTAGTTATCGCACGCTGGGTGCGACTAGCGGATGATAAACGCTTGGCGGAATTTCGCCGCAAAGCTCACGACAATTTAGCCTGGGATCATGCCGGGGAGCTAGTGTATCTGGCGCCTACACGGGTCAATCTAGGCTTGACCGAAGAGCGTTGGCCGGAGATTGATTTTATGAAAACCCGGGAAAATTTGGCAGCCTAGCGGATTTTCAAGGCCTGCACGGTCTTGGTGAATCGGGTTACGGATGTGTGGTTGCTGCCCTGGGCGCCATAGCGCAGCCTATTGTAGTCGCGGCACAAAGCGGTGGCTTGCACGGCCAGATCCGGGCGTAGATCAGCAATACGCCGAGCATAGTCTTCAGCGCCTTCGTGGGGCCAACGAGCGATTCCGATGACCGAAAATTTTTTGCATAATTGTTGGTAAGCGCGGATAAGCGGCGCGCGACGGACTTGGAGTTCGCTGCCGATTGCCCAAGTGAGCCAGCCAAGACTTAATGCCAATCCAGCGGTCAATAACCAGACTAATTTTTGCGTATCCGGTTCGCGGATGAGTAAAAATTCTAGCAATTTATTCTGTGATTGCTGATTGAAATTCAATATCTGATTGCGCCAAAACTGCTTGAGCGCATCAAACCGCAAGCGCGTGTCGGCAAGCCAGGAAAGTGGATTGTTCCAGCGGCTGACGAAAGAGGATTCGGTGAGACGATCGGCGAGCACATGTTCGATGCGCTCCGGTGCGATGGCAGAGGTGGGATCAATGCGTTGCCATCCGCTGCCTGCCAACCAAATCTCATCCCAGGCATGCGCGTCGCTTTGTTTAACTATCCAGTAGTCGGCAAAGCGATTGTAGACCCCACCCTGATAGCCGGTGACAACTCGGGCAGGAATGCCTGCAGCTCGCATGAGTACCGCAAATGCGGATGCGTAATGGCCGCAAAAGCCACGTTTGGTTACGAATAGGAATTCGTCCACCGAATTTCGAGAAAGTTTCGGCGGATTGAGCGTGTAGAAGAATTCCTCACGGTTAAATTGTGCGAGCACTGCGTGTACGTAGCTTAAATCATTGCCCGCGGATTTTCGTAAACGTTGGGCGAGCAATGCGGTACGAGGGTTCTGGTTGGGGGGAAGCTGTAGATTGCGCTGACGCATGTCAGAGACAAGGCTGGTCGGCGGCACACTAGGATACGAGGTGGCAAGTACATTTAAAGGATTCGAGACTGGTTCGGCTTGCATCAATACGTAGTCGTCCGTTAAAAAAGCTTGCGGCAGATCCCACTGGGTGGGCCAATCAAGGCTGTATACCCAGTTATGTGGGTGCGGTTCCACCGTTATTCTGTATTGGTAGGGTGTGCCGCGAGGTAGAAATGCGAGGGCCTTGTGAGGCAGTGTGGCTACGCTCCAAGTGCGTCCGTCGAATTCTGAAAGTACAGGACCCCGCCAATAACGCTGCGCAGCATCGGGCGTGCCGGCGATAAAATGCACTCGAAAAGCGACCTCGTCTGATTGAGCTAACTCGCTGATGTCACCGGGACTCATTTTATCGTTCAAACCCGTAACCGCGTGTCGATCCTCCGCCGTCATCTGCCATAGGGGCCCTGCAAATCGGGGGAATAAAAGCCATAGACATAAGGCCAGCGGTAACGCTTGCAAGAAAACTCGTCTGACATAGCGTAGGTTTTTTGGCCAGCGAGGCGAAAAACTGCTGGTTGATCGCAGTAATGTCGCGCACGTAAATCCACACACCGCAATCAAATAGGCGAGCAACCAAAAGGATTCATTCGCGAGGAGCGCCGCCAGACTGAGAAAAAAGATAATTAGGGTAATGATCGCTAGATCACGTTGCTGTCGTGATTCTAAGACTTTAAAACCGGCGACGAGGCACAGCAATGCGCTACCCGCGCGCAGTCCGTTGAAGGTGCGGTAGGTAATAAATAACAGGCCCATTGCGAACACGGCGAGTAGGGTCCGTACTACGCCAGGAGGAGGTGGTAGGCCGCGAGCGCTGAGGTACAACCGGGTACCGAGCGTGCCTCCAACGATGAGGGGTACCCACCCAGGCAGATCGGTGACATGAGGTAACAGCGCAAGCAGCAAGGCGATCGAAATCCACTTAATTTGTTCGAAACCGACTGAATCCGGCTTCATGGAATTTCGACATTAAAGGTGGCAAGCGCGCGTAAGCAGTTCCGATAGTGCTGCCGGTTGGCAGCGGGGGCAATTTCAATATGGGGAAGTCGCAATCCGTAAGGACGATTGGAATCATGCGCAACCAGCCAGCGACACAATTGTGAGAGTCGAGCCTCGACGCTCAACCCGGGTAGTGCATCCCACTCCAACCATTCAGAATTTTGGGTCTCTCCCGTATAGCGGCGTATCGCAGCTTCACCGCCCCGCGCAAGCACTTTCCACGCCATATGTTTGATGGGCATTCCGGGCTGATAGGGGCGAAGACCCGCAAAATCATCGTCCCCTGATGCAATCGGTGGCGGCTCTCGGGAGCCGAGCGGCTGCGGCGCTACATAGGCTGTCAGAGGCGTATGAATGTAGGTCCAAGCCCTAAACCAACCGAATGGATAGCGAGTTTGCAATTGAAAGTCATTGATTATTCGCACTCCGCGCTGCGCCACAGGTACGTCAACCGCGACTAGCTGTTGCGCTCCGGCGTTCAAGACCGGCACAAGTCCAGTGCTTGATGCGCAATGTATTTCAATATCGTGTCGGTCTACCGGTGATGGATTGGCTAACACGAAATCGAATTGCGCTACGGTCTCCGCAAAAGTTTCCACTTCAGGGTTTAGTGTGACGTTGATCCCTAGTAAATTACGATGACAATGATGCATAGCCACTAACGCCACGCTGGACATCAAAAATGCAAAAGCCAAGGCTAGATTGTTGTTGTAGTTCAAACTTGCAGCGATCATGGCTACCAGAATGATCGCGAGCATGAGCCCTCTGCGAGTCGGTAAAATATAGATGCGGCGGCGATGGATACTGATTGGCAATGAATCGACGCCATGCCGCTTAGACCAAGCGCGAATCCAAGCGCCTATCCCAGCGCTTATCCCAGCGGTGACGGTATTGGTGGTACGGTTCAAGGGATCGGGACGTTCTCAATCAAGCGCGCAGAGTTAAGACCATTTTCGCCAGGTTGTAAGCGGTGGTCTACTACCGAGGCTAGCACGGCTTGCACATGCTCGGGCATTACCGCGTCGCGTCCTTCGATCAGCGCATAGGCACGTGCCGCGCGAACCAGTCCGATAGCCGCTCGCGGCGACAATCCTTGAGTGACTTGACGGCTGCGGGCAACGAGCGCTTGCACATAGTCGAGTAGGGCACCCGATACATGAATCTCCTGGACTTTAGATTGTAGAGTTATTAAATCTTCGGAGCTGATCATTTTGTTGAATGTTGCCATTAGCTCGCGTCGATCCACGCCGCACAGTAGCTCGCGTTCTTTCGCGGGTGTGGGATACCCCAATTGCACGCGCATCAGAAAGCGGTCCAATTGCGATTCGGGAAGGGGAAATGTGCCAACTTGATCCTGCGGATTTTGCGTGGCAATCACACAGAAGGGCTCGGGCAAGCGCATGGTTTGCCCGTCAAGCGTCACTTGGTGTTCTTCCATGGCTTCTAGCAATGCACTTTGTGTCTTGGGCGATGCCCGGTTGATTTCGTCGGCGAGTACCAGCTGCGAAAATATAGGACCGCGTTGCAAGCGAAATTGACCGGTATCGCGCTCGAAAATGGACACACCCAACACATCTGCGGGCAGAAGATCACTGGTAAATTGAATGCGTTGAAAAGACAGACCCAGGGTCCTGGCCAATCCATGTGCAAGGGTGGTTTTGCCGACGCCCGGTATGTCGTCAATGAGTAAATGACCGCGCGCCAGCACGCAGGTCAAGCACAGACGAAGCTGGCGATCCTTGCCCAATAGTATCTGGTTAAGCTGGGTCAGAATGGAGCCGATGAGGGCCTTTGATTTCATGCGTTGCGTAATGCGTTCACGCGTGCCATCTGCGCTGTCAATTGCTCAATTTCCATCTTAATTTCACTGAGTCGTTGCTGATCCTTGGCGATCACTTCTGCGGGTGCGTTCTTAACGAAATCGCCATTATTTACTTTGGCATTTAGTTTGTTGAGATCTAGTTCTGCTTTCCGTTGTCGCTTGGACAGGCGATCAAGTTCCGCTGCCGGGTCAATTAACCCTGCCATGGGTACTAAGATTTCCAGTTTTCCCAGCAATGCGATCGCCGCGATCGGAGCGAGCGCGCCAATCTTCAAGCATTGCGTCGAACCAATTCCGGCAAGACGCGTTAAATAGCCTGAATTTCGTTCGAGATACAGCATATCGGTAGGACTGGCGTTAGCTAGCATAATATCGATCTTGCGACTGGGGGCAATATCCATTTCTCCACGAATTTGGCGTAGACCGAGAATGAAATCCATGACCCAGCGCATCTCCATCTCGGCACTCGGATCGGCGGGCATGGCGGCCGCGGTTGGAAAACTGGCGCGCATAATAGTCTCACCCGTCACTTGCGCGCTGCTTCGTACCCGTTGCCATATCTCTTCGCTGATAAAGGGTGCGAGGGGATGCAAAGCGCGCAGCAAAATCTCAAGGCACTGGATCAGCACGCGGCGAGTACCGCGTTTGGCCTGCTCGCTGCTGGAATCCGCTTGTAGTACTACCTTGGCCAGCTCTAGATACCAGTCACAGTATTCATGCCAAATAAAATCGTACAATGCGCTAGCCACGAGGTCCAACCGATATTCCGTAAACCCCTTTTCTACGCGCACCAAAGTGTTCGTCAGGCGCGTCTGAATCCAGCGGTCAGCCAGGCTGAATTTTGCACCTTCAGCGCTAATGTCTTGGCCTTCGACATTCATCAGCACGAATCGCGCTGCATTCCACAGTTTATTGCAGAAATTCCGATTGCCATCGACTCGCGCCATATCGAAGCGTAAGTCGCGGCTTTGGGTGGCTAGCGAAGCGAAACTTAAGCGCAATGCATCGGTACCAAATGCGCTGATTCCCTGTGGGAATTGTTTGCGCGTTGCCTTCTCAATGGCGGACTTCATATGCGGTTGCATGAGACCACCGGTGCGCTTGCTCAGTAACGCATCGAGTGTTATACCGTCGACAATATCCAGCGGGTCGATGACATTACCCTTGGACTTGGACATTTTTTGACCGTCATGATCGCGAATCAAGCCGTGTACATAGACCTCGCGAAAAGGCACTTTGTCGGTGAACTTTAAACCGAACATAATCATTCGTGCCACCCAGAAAAATATAATGTCGAATCCGGTGACCAGTACCGAAGTGGGGTAGTAGGTTTTTAAATCATGCGTGTTCGCGGGCCAGCCTTGGGTGGAGAAGGGCCAAAGCGCCGATGAGAACCACGTATCGAGCACATCTTGGTCTTGAGTCAACGCTACACTTTCTGCGATTCCATGGGTGCTGCGCGCCTCGGCTTCAGTTCTGGCGACATAGCAGCGGCCTTCGCTATCGTACCAAGCCGGTATGCGATGCCCCCACCACAATTGCCGGCTAATGCACCAGTCTTTGATCTTGTGCATCCAATCGTAGAATACCGCCGACCAATTCTCTGGTACGAAACGAATATCGCCATTTTCAACCGCTTTAATGGCAGGATTGGCCAAAGGCTGAATTTTCACAAACCATTGGTCGGTAAGTAAGGGTTCTAGAATGGAGTGACTACGATCGCCGCGCGGTACGGTGAGTTTGTGTGGTTCAATACGTTCCATCAATTCTTGCGCTTCAAGGTCTGCTACCACGCGTGCACGTGCAGTCATACGGTCGAGACCTATATAAGCGATTGGCACCTCATCGTTGAGGGTTGCGGCAGTAGTCATAATATTGAGCAGGGGGAGGGAGTGGCGAACGCCCACCTCATAATCGTTAAAGTCGTGCGCAGGCGTGATTTTGACACAGCCACTGCCAAATTTCGGATCGACATAGTCGTCGGCAATGATGGGAATTTCTCGATCCGTCAATGGTAAGCGCACACTGCGGCCGACCAGATGGCGATAACGATCATCGAGTGGGTGAACGGCAACGGCCGCATCCCCAAAAAGCGTCTCGGGGCGCGTGGTAGCGACAGTTAAGTATCCTTCTTCGTCGCTTAAAGGATAGCGCAAATGCCAGAGGCTACCCATTTCTTCAACTGCGGCGACTTCCAGATCCGACAAAGCCGTCTTGAGCACCGGATCCCAGTTCACCAGGCGCTTGCCGCGATAAATAAGTCCTTCCTGATGGAGACGCACGAATGCTTCTGTTACGGCTTGCGAAAGAGCCGGATCCATTGTGAACTTATCACGACTCCAATCCACGGACGCCCCTAAACGGCGTAATTGGTTGGAGATAATATCGCCAGATTGGTGTTTCCATTGCCACACACGCTCGATAAACGCTTGGCGTCCGAGATCGACTCGATTTAAACCCTGAGCGTTTAGTTGCCGCTCAACCACCATTTGAGTAGCAATACCCGCATGGTCAGTACCCGGTTGCCAAAGCGTGTCGCACCCTTGCATGCGTCGATAGCGAATTAAGGCATCCATGATGGTGTCTTGGAAGGCGTGACCCATATGCAGAGTGCCGGTGACATTCGGCGGTGGAATGACGATGCAGTACGCAGGCCCTAATCCGCTCGGTGCAAAACATCCTAAAGCCTCCCAGCGCGCATAGATGCGTGATTCGATCTCGGCGGGTGAATAGGCTTTATCCATGAGACTCGCGATTTAGCAAAAAATCCACTAGCAAAGGCACCGGTCGACCGGTACTGCTTTTTTGCGAGCCACTGAGCCAAGCCGTTCCCGCGATATCGAGATGAGCCCAATGTAAGTCTTTGGCAAATTTTGATAGGAAAGCGGCGGCCGTGCACGCGCCTCCCTCGCGACCCCCAATGTTGGCTAAATCAGCGAAATTACTCTTGAGTTGATCCACATATTCCTCGCCAATTGGCATAGGCCACGCTCGGTCGTCCGCACGTAGGCCCGCTTTGCGAAGTTCTTCGGCAAGCGCATCATCATTACTCATGAGACCACTAAAGTGGTTGCCAAGCGCAACTATACAAGCACCGGTTAAGGTCGCCACATCCACGACGGCCGCGGGTTTGAAGCGGCGGCTATAAGTAATCGCATCGCATAGGACCAAGCGACCCTCAGCGTCCGTATTCAGGACCTCGATAGTTTGTCCCGACATGCTGGTGACGATATCGGCAGGCTTTACGGCACGTCCGCTTGGCATATTCTCTGATGCAGCGATAATGACCACCACGTTGATGGCTAGTTTTAATTCGGCCACCGCCCGCAGTGCTCCTAACACCGTAGCAGCGCCGCTCATGTCAAATTTCATTTCGTCCATGGCGGAGGGGTCTTTGAGGGATATTCCCCCCGAATCGAAGGTGATTCCCTTGCCGATAAGACAGATGGGAGCTTTGCTGCGTTTGGTACCGTGATATTCGCAAATGATCAACCGAGGTGGTTGCTCAGAGCCCTGTGAAACCGCTAGGAAAGAACCCATTTTCAACGCTTTGAGGCCTCGCTCATCAATAATTTTGGTGCGAATAGTGGACCACTCTCGAGCGAGCTGTTTAGCTCGTGCCGCAAGATAAATAGGGGTACATATATTCGGCGGTAAATTGGCCAGATCACGTGCTAGATGCATGCCGCTACCTAACGCCGTGCCGATTTTCAGGCCCGCCGTAGCCTCTTTGGCAGCCTGCCCGTCTACCACCGCGATGCTTAATCGGGTGAGCGCGGGTTTAGGTGATTTTTTGCTGGTTTTAAGATGCGGGATTTTATACGCGTGAGCGGCGAACACTTCGGCAACTATACGTGCCCGATATTGCCAGTCGAGTTCGGTGATTTCCTCGAGTCCCAGATAGATAATGGCGTCGCTCGCACCGGACTTGCCAAGCGCTTGAGCCGCCGCCTGAACCGCTTTACGGTATTGTTTTCGACCAAAATTTAAGCGTATGCCGAGCCCAATTAAGAGTACCCGAGTGGCACTCGCGCCCGCGGGGTCTGGTAGCATGAGGCTGACGCCTAGTTTGCTAGGACAATCACCACTTTTTTGTAATTTAGTAAGGAGTCCTTTGGTATAGGTATTGATATGTTTAGCGGCGAACCCGAGATCACCGCCTTCATAAATACCCACAACGGCACAACCCGTAGCACGACTTACTTTGATATCCACTATTGACTTGAATTCCATATCTACAATGCTCCGAGGTTGGCGATTCGTTAACGACAATTAATCCGATAGTTTACTAGATAAACCTTAAGGCTCTAAGCTCAACCCAATGAAATGGACCATACAACGATATGTACTGCGGGAAGTCATGCAGACCTGGGTGGCGGTCACTGGCGTATTAGTGGCTATTTTGTTGTCAAACCAATTGTCTCGAGTGCTGGGGCAGGCGGCGGAAAATCAGTATGGCCGCCACGTGGTGTTCGAATTGATCGCTTTGGGCGCGGTGATGAATCTCTCGGTTATTGTGCCGGTCGGACTATTATTGTCCGTCGTACTGACTCTCGGTCGCATGTACCACGATAGCGAAATGGCGGTCCTGCAAGCGTGCGGATTTTCTCCCAATCGACTACTGCCTCCCTTACTCGCTTTTGCAACCGTGATTGCTATTGGCCTGGGATGGCTGGCGTTTTTCCAGGTTCCACGCGCTGACCAGCAAGCCCAGTTGTTACGTCAGTCTGCCCTCAAAGAGGCTCAATTTGGCCAGTTAGACGCGGGTCGATTTCGCTCCTTTAGTGGCGGCGATGCGGTCTTTTATGCTGAACGCGTCGACGTTAATGGTGTGCTACACAATGTATTTGTCCAGCGCGAGCAGCACGACGCAGAAGGGCGGACCGAGGTGGCGCTTGCCGATACCGCCACTTACTCTAAAGGATTAGCCAATGGTACTCACCTGGTGACCTTGTTTAATGGTCGTCGTTACGAAGGCGTACCCGGGCGCCGGGATTTTCGGATCATAGACTTTAAGGAACACGGTATTCCGATCCCTGCACCTACGGCATCAAAAGCGATTGATGACCCGGATACTAAACCCACGCTCAAGCTCTTGGGATCGCAACTGCCCGCGGATGTTGCCCAGTTGCAGTCGCGGGTCTCGACACCGCTGATGGCTTTGGTGATGACCTTTATCGCATTGCCCCTGAGCAGATTGCGTCCACGCCAGGGCCGCTACGCACGCGTGGGCCTCGCCATTTTGGTGTACTTCGTGTACGCGAACCTGTTGTCGGCGGCGAAGGCCTGGCTAGAGAAAGGGACCTTATCGCCGCAGCTGGGAGTTTGGTGGATACACCTCCTCGCGTTGGGTTTGGGGCTATATCTGTTGATCCGTCAGTCGAGAAACCCATGAATATCTTGGATCGCTATTTGTATCGGACGGTACTTATTTATGTAGTGATGGCAATGGCTATTTTATTGACCTTGGGGGCGTTGTTCACGTTTATTAGCCAACAGGGCGACATTGGAGTGGGCACTTATTCGGCGGCTGACGCGTTTCTTTACACCCTGCTAAATGTTCCGCAGCAGGCTTTTGAGTTGTTGCCCATTGGGGCTCTTATTGGCGCTTTGATGGGTCTGGGAAACCTGGCTGCAGGTAGTGAACTGGTGGTGACTCGCGCCTCCGGGGTTTCGGTGTGGCGAACTGCCTGGCCGGTGGGGTTGGCTGGCCTGACTTTGTCCCTAATTATGTTTGGTATTGGGGAATATATAGCACCTGCCCTGGGGCAATTTGCGAAGCGTGAAAAGACCTCAAGCAAGTTAGCCGATGTCAGTTTTGCCGGTGCGAGTGGCGCATGGGTCAAGGATGGCAATCGAATTTTACGGGTGCAAATTGGGGAGATGGATCAGGCCTTTGGTGGGGTTTCGCTGTTTGAATTTGATGCCACCAATCGCTTGGCCTCGATAAAACGCGCGGAACATATTTCAGTAGCGGAACCAGGCCATTGGCGGTTACACAATGTGGCAACCTCGAACTTTCTGGATGACAACCATATCACTGCTGAGCATAGCGTTGATGCAAACATGAGCTCGACCATAAACCCTGAATTTTTAGGCCTGGCGGCCACCGATCCTGATCTTTTGACGCTGCGTGGACTGTACTCGTATATTGATCATTTACGCCGCAATAGTCTCGAAACCGCGCCTTTCGAGATTGGTTTTTGGTCACGCATTGCGCGCCTGTTTGCGGTGGTGATTGTGACCTTGATGGCATTGCCATTCGTGTTTGGATCGCTACGTACCACGGGTGCAGGTACTCGAACTGTTATTGGTGTGTTGTTAGGGGTGTTGTTTTTTTTGATTACACGCACCATTGAGAATGGCGGACAATTATTTGGCTTAAATCCTGCTCTGGTCGGGTGGTTGCCGACGGCGGTCATAGGCTTAGCTACCTTCGTGGCTATTTCACGTACGCGCTAATTTTTCGATTGCCGCTTTATTTTCCTTAAGAATGAGTCGAATTTCTGGCAGCGTCGGTCGATCAGCCATGCGTGAGATGACTTCGGCTAGTTCGTACCACTTGCGTCCCCATTGCACCAGGCGTGCGGCATCATTAATTACCTGATCGTGTGAGGCCACCGGACTGACTTCCGCAGCTTTGACCGCCATTTTGACGGCCGGTTTGGTTGCAGGCTTTACCTTAGCCACAAATTTCGGCATTTCCCGAGTACCCGTGACGGCACTGCTGAGCGGTAATTCTACGTGATCGATTTTGGGCGGCGACGCTAGCGCGAGCGGTTGCTCGTTACCCGACTCGGCGAGCGGAATGAAACGCTCAATATGCTGGGATCCTACTAAGTTCGCCAAAAAAGTCATTAGTTCAAGGTTTTCGGAGAACTTTGCATCGCCCATTTTTATTCGTTCTTTAACCTGGACTTGCAAAGTCAGTGCTTTTTGTTTGGCGAGGTCGATGATCCAGCGGCTGGGACGTTGGTGTTCAAGCCAGGGCTGAATCTTCCAATAGCTATCTTCATCCAGCGAAGAATACTTGAGATGTAACTCTAGACTGTTGAGCCATTTGTCCAGCAGTTCGAGCAGTCGTTGATCCGCAGGTGTGGTCATAGGGTTCTTATATTACTATAGTCGCATGGATATTCAGGCGAGCGGACCGCTCGTTATTCGACTCTGCAACTGGGTTGGCGAGGTTGTGCTGTCGATACCGAGCTTTAAGCGGCTTGCGCTCGCGGGATACGAATTACACCTTTTCGGTAAATCGTGGGCACCGCAATTGCTGGAGGGTACCGGTTGGCCGGTACGGGTACGGCCCGCAGGGTTTGCCGCCGCAATTCGCTCGCTGCGCGAATTGCGCGCCGAATTGGGAGTTTCGGCGCCTCGCGCTTTGTTAATGACTAAGTCACTATCCTCGGCGCTCGAAGCTCGATGTGCGGGTCTGCGCCCAGCTGGGTATGCATATGACGGTCGAAGTTTGTTGTTGAACGCGGCTTATCCCCTGCCAAAATTTAAGCACGCTTCGCATACTTATTGGCATTTGGCGGGCTGTTTGCTGAGGACGCCAGCGCGTGCCGGCGTACCGGTGGGTCCGGAGGTGCCGTACCCCACTGAAGTGAACTTCTTGCCGAGCGCCTCACAACAGACCCGTGCTCTCGCCCTGCTGCAGTCCGTTGGGCTCAAAGTAGGGCAATTTGCGCTGTTTTGTCCCTTTTCTGGTGCCGATGATCGCGAGCATCGCAAGGTCTGGCCAGGTTTTGCTGCGTTAGCCAAGGGATTGGCAGCCCATGGCGTTCCGGTGGCCATTTGCCCAGGACCCGGAGAGGAAGCTATTGCTCGGGTAACCTTGCCGCAGGCGCTGCCGTTGAATGATATCGATTTGGGCGTGTACGCCGCATTGCTTAAATTTGCGCGAGTGGTGGTTGCCAACGATACGGGACCTGGACATCTTGCTGCCGCGGTAGGCGCTAATTTAGTGAGTATCTACGGACCGTACTCCGTTGCGTTTTGGCAGCCTTTGGGGAGCAAGGTGCATTTGTTGGGTGATTTAAATACATGGCCCACGGTCGAACAGATTACCGCTGCGGCACTAGCAGTACGATGACTCGTGTCAATCTAATCGCTTTTGAAAATGGCGTTGGGAACTCGCGTGATGTTGAGCTGGTGAAGCGCGTATTAGAAAAATTACGCTGCGAAGTGAATGTCACCTCTTTGGATATGCGTGCTCGGCGCAGACGCCGATCCGGAATGCGTCGTGCCTTAGCACTAGCATACCGTTGGCTGGGTGGAAGCGCTCTTAGTTCAGAACGCTACGATGTCAATATAATGCTTGAGCATCTCTGGCCCGAACATTTCTATTTGGCCCGTCATAATGTGGTGATACCTAATCCTGAATGGTTTGATCAGGCGGACCTACGTTTGCTGTCCAAAGTTGATAGCGTTTGGACCAAGACGCGGCAATCATTCGATGCCTTTTCGCAGTTGTCGTGTCGAACTGAATTCCTGGGATTCGATAGTGAGGATCGTTATGATCCTCAAGTTGAGCGTCAACCCAATTTTTTTCACCTGGCGGGCAAGAGCCGTATGAAGGGTAGTGGCCGATTGGTCAAACTTTGGGCTACGCATCCGAAGTGGCCGTTGTTGACGGTGTTGCATAGTCGTAAATCCGCATTTGAGACAGTTAGCGCTGCAAATATTCGCTATGAATCTCGGTATATGGGTGATGACGAACTAAAGATGCAACAGAATAGCCACGTGTTTCATGTGTGCCTGTCTGAAACGGAAGGGTGGGGCCATTACATCCCGGAAGCACTAAGCGTCGGCGCCGTGGTGCTAGTCACGGATGCTCCGCCGATGAATGAACTAGTAACTTCTAATAGGGGCTTGTTGGTTAAATCGCAACCCATTGGAACTCAACATTTGGCGACCACCTATGAATTCGACTTAAAGTCGCTGCAAAGCATAGTGGAGATTGCGATTGGAATGAGTCAGGCGGAGCAAAAGCAATACGCCGATAACTCGCGAGCCTGGTTTGCGCAAAATAAAAAAGAATTTGAGCATCGCGTGGCTTGTGCGCTTGAGCATCTACTGGCTGGATCTTCTAGGGTGACAAATTAAATGCCCAATAACGAGCCTGAAGGTGGACTGCGCAATACTATTTATGAACAACAGACTCGTTCTAGTCGCAGCCTCACGCCGGGCCGCCGCTGGCTGTATCGCGTCGCCGTTCCCTTGATTCTGGCAATAATAGGTCTGGTATTGCGTTGGTGTCGTATAACTTGCACCGTGGGTAGTGAGCATATTCCCGCGGCACTGGCCAAGAACCCATCTTTCATTCCGGTGTACTGGCATCAACATCAATTGTTCTGCATCCAGCATTTACTGAACGAGCGCACTCGCGGTGTCAAACTGGGTTTTTTGATCAGTCCATCGGTGGACGGAGAGCTTGGCGCAATGATCATAAAGCGCTTAGGCGCAGAGGTCATTCGAGGCTCGTCTACACACACCGGAGCTCGTGCATTGCGCGATTATTATCAAGCGCTAGTTCACGATGGCGTATCCCCGGCAATGACTCCGGATGGTCCACGGGGACCCGCCTGGAAATTCAAGCCGGGTGCCGTGCTATTGGCGCAGCTCTCTCAACGCCCAATTATTCCTCTAGCCTATGCCGCCTCGCGCGCTTGGAAAATAAAATGGGATCATTTCGTAATCCCAAAGCCGTTTGCTCGGGTTGTGATCGCAATTGGCAAGCCAGTGTATATTCCCAAGGGCTTAGATGCCGCCGCGCTTGCCGCTATGCAACTGACTATGGAGGAGAAGCTAAAGACTTTATTTGAGACTGCGAGGAACGCCTTGTAGTTCGGGTGTAGCCTTATAACCCCACCTCAATGGCGACCGGTCGCGGTTTCCCGTGCGGGTCGAGCGGCGTACTGGTAGGCACATCGCCGGGTCGTGCCGATGCGGCGAGTGCCGAGAAGTGACGTAGCGCTCCACCTACTACCCAAATTCCCCGCCAGCGCCCCTGCGCTAAGTAGCGCGCGAAATGACGCCACAGTTGCCGGCGAACTTCCGGTAGCCGCTCCGGTAGGAACCGAGCGGTAAAGCGCACCAAATTGCGGTAACGTAAGGTCATCGCAAAGGTGTGCAGTGACGTGCGAGTGCTACTGCCTCCACCCTTGTGATACACCATCGCGTCGCGGGCCCAGCCCAAGGACCAAGCCCCGCGGGCGCGCAGTGCCCAATCATATTCTTCAAAATATAAAAAATAGTCTTCTTGAATCGGACCCACGTTCTTAACGCATGCGCTGGATACCAAGATTGAGGCACCGAGTATCAGTCCGAGTTTCGATTCCACGTCTAGGCTGTTGGGCAGGCCCGCAGGAAAATGCTCACGATCGCCGATATTCTTAAACACTAAGCCTTGAGTCGAAACGCTCGCCCCGGCAAGCGCTTGAGCGGTATCCGGTTGGTCGTAGTACCAGATCGTAGCTCCCACCATTCCGATTGCGGAATCGGCAGTTGCGCGTGTTACCAGTTCGCGCAAGGCATTGTGGGCAGCTACCGTATCTGTATTGAGTAGCCAGAAATAATCGAAGCGCTGCCCCGCGGTGCGCATGCCGATGTTACAACCGCCCGCGAAGCCAGTATTGGTGTCGGAAGCGACTAGCGAGACCCGATATCCTGCCGGAGGCGGCGGAAGTCCTTCGGTGCATGGTTTAACGTGACGATAGGCGACCGCTGCAGGCTCACCGTCGCGCGTGTAACTGTGCACTCCGGCAAAGTTTTTCCAGCTTGCAGCGCGCTCGGGTTGCTCACACCAACGCGCAACCGTTTGCAGCGATTCGTCGCGTGAATCATTGTCAACTACAAACACTTCAAACGTAGGATAGTCGAGCGCTAGCAAGCTATCGAGACACTCAATCGTGTCATGCGCATCGCGGTAATTGACTAGAATAATCGCGACCAAAGGGGAAGGGGAATGGGCAGGGGAATGGGCGGGCGATGAGAGGCTCATGGGTGGACTTAGTTTACCCTTTTAAAAAAAAAGCGCCGTGGGAAGTATTCCACACGGCGCTGCTTGACCGCACTACATTTTATTGCGCTGGGAAATCGCCCGTGAAATAAACCAAGACGTACGATTTAAGTGTACCGTCGGATTGTGGAATTCCGTACACTTTAAGCGGTGCGCCGATTACTAAGCCATGGGTCAGAGTCGCAAAACCCGCGCTTGTTGTAATATCCACGGGGCTTATTGTGACTATCCCATTAGTGCGATCTGCCTGGTAGACCAGTGTAGCGGACCCCACTGTGTTGCTCACAATAATACTGGCCGCAGTTGTTCCGCCGGCAATCGTCATGGTAAAGGCGTTATTGCTTAGACCGGTTGCCACCATACCTAAGGGTAATATTGAAGGCGTTAGGGCGGTAGCATTGACCGACCAGCCATTCACGTTGGCGGGGTCGTTCCATATTGCATTGCTAACACCGCGCGAAGTGATCGCCCCGACCGTTCCGCCAAAATTAACACCGCCATCAGTTGCGGAGACGAATGCACCAATGGAGTTTGAGCCACTCGTGAGTAGCGTAGGGTAGGCAAAATTCCACCACTTATAGCCAGTAATTGGACTGCCCGTAGCATCTATACCATTGGCAGTTGCGCTACTGATGTAATCCAACGTGTATACATAGTTATCCGCGGCCGTGGCGAAATTGCGCGAGTATGTAAACCCTGTGGTGCTAGGTGCCGAGATGCTACCCGCGTAAGTCGCGGTTTCAATATCAATGCTCTGTGCTACTAACGGGGTGGCTAAGGGATCGACTACGCTGGCGTGGACTTTAAACCCACGAACTAGTGTATGGTTTGTGAGAAATGACGGCCCCGTTCCGATAGGAGTCGCATCGGCCAGGCTATTTTGGGGTTGCCGAAAAAAGAACTGAGTATTTGAATCGATTGTGAGTGCAACCGCTTGGCCTGATTCATTTGCTACCGTAATAATGCTATTCGTGGGATCGGCGTGTAATACATGGCCCTCTGGACTCAACCATACGTTGTTAAATTGGCTGCTGACCCATACGCGGGTGGCTACTAACGTGCCATTTTGTTGATAGCGCGCCGCGATGCGCACATTTTTACCCACCAATGACGAAATGGAAGAAAAATCCTTGATAACACTATTTGTCTTAGTATCCAGGTCGTAGAGTAATGTACCGTTGCTGGCATCGGCTAGGATCTGCAAAGTCTGGGTAGTCCCGACCGCGGTTTCGGGGCTTACCACCGGCACGGTCGGGAACTCTTTATTAATGGTAATTGATGTATTGTCGGTCGCTATTGCGGTAACCGAACCATACATGTGACGTAACACCAGGCGCGAAATATCGCGCAAAGGGTGGCGATGCACGGGACCATCGAAATTGATCGCCCAAAGCGTAGCGGATCCTGGAGGAGTGTGACCCATAATAAAAGCCGGGTGGCCCAGATCGAACTCCACATCCAATTGATTGTTCTGAGTAGCCGTAACCACTAGCGGTGAATCAAACTTGATCGATACCGGAACAGTCAGGTTTGGCGCTGTACCCTGTGTGCGTTGGATCTGAATTTGATTGGCCGGTATGGTTGAGCCGGCTGCTGCTACAAAGCCGGCTTCGGGGTTGGCTGCGACGATTAATTGGATGTCGCCTGAATTGCCACCCACTGACACAATGGCTCCGCTGTAGTTGCCGACTGGGACGATGCTATTTCCGAGCAATTCGCCCAGCTGATCCAATTGCGCTAGGTTGATGACCGGCGCTGTGCTGGGGGCTGTATAAACTGTCACATTACTGCCACCTGCTTGGGGTACTAATGCGATCGATAGTACTTTTACGCCGATGGTCGCCCAGTCCTCCGCCGAGGCATCACTGACTATCATGGCGACACTACCCGTTTGCACGGGTGGTATAGGGGTAGGGCTGGTGCCACTAGAAGCTCCGCCACAAGCACTCACCAGTGCGGCGGCTGCGCCGATTAGTGCTAATCGCGATGTTAAATGAATCATGAATGATTACTCCGTTGGTTGCTATTGCGTTCATTGCCTCAGTGCATGAACCAACGGGTCATCGGCGAGCCGGTTGACCGACAAATTGTCGCTACGCAACGACACTAAAGATCTGGAATGGAAATTTATCCATACCTGATGGTTAGACCGTTGCGGATTTCCAACGCTAACTGGGAGTAAAATTCAGGTGGCGCTTAAGATTGGTCGCGGGCATTTACTGGCTCTTTTGCGCTGGCCACAAGCATAACAAGCGCTTCGGGTTGTTGACTCAACTTGCGGGTCGACTGATGTTTTCGGTACCAAAAAAAAGTGGCGAGTAAAAGGGCGAAGGCGGCAAACACAAAACCCACTACTTTGTTAGTGCCGTTAAAGGGTGTTGGTACGCCGGCGGTTAGCATCGGTGCAATCGCGATCGGCACGGCGGGTGCCAACTGGGTTGACAGCGGAGCTGGTAGCGAGGCGACTGTTGCTTTCGAAGTAGCAAGTCTCGATAGTGCGCTGATTTGCTCATTGTCGCTGGCTAGCCGCTTGTTTAAATCGTTGCGCCCTCGTTCCAAAGATTAGACACGATTTTTAAGAATAGTGGTCGAATCGGCGGACTGCGGCGGAGCGACAACAATTGTCGCAGTTGTCTTTTCGGGTAACCCAACGCGTCGCTGTGCACGAATTTCGCGCCGAGCGAACCCAGCCTTGATCATCGCTATATCTGATAGCGAAGGCACAGTCAGTAGTGCATTGGCATGGATCTTATTCATGTTGCCGGCAAATGCGAGCGGGTTGGCCACATAGAGTGCAACCATCATTTTGGATATTTGAGATTTGGTGTGGGCACCTGCGCGTCGTGCAATGGAACGTAGTGAACCACGTGCCACAATTTGATGCGCCACTACAGAGGTGGGCGCCACGGGGGTTACCGAAACGGGCGGGATGAAGTTCCCTGGCGCTTGTGTCAACAATATGGGTTCATGTGTGGCCGAGTTCTCCACGCTGCGCTCAGTCGCGTACAGAGGGGGATTGAGCAATAGCGAATATTCTTTGACGAGGTGGGTGTTATTCCAGCTTAAATCGACTAACAGCGTCATTACCGGTTCGTTGAAAGCATCGGTCGAACGCACGTTGAGAACGCGCCGCCCTTGTGAATTCACTCCTATGCGGAATAAGGTCGATGCCAAAAATGCCGGCCGCGCAGCGCCATGCCGCTCGAAGACATCACGATTAGCGACCTTCGCGGTCAGGGTGGTAAAATCATCTTGATCAACACCGAAGATATCGATCTGAGCTTCGAGCGGCTCGTTAAGGGCCGAGTCAATATGGATATCGCCCAGCCCCACAGCATCTGCAATTGGCGATACGCCAGTTGCGAGCATTAACATTATCAAACTGGGACCGCGCTGCATCACTCACTCCAATATCTTTAAACTAAGGGAATGCTGTGCGACAATATTTCCAGTGCAAAGTACGCTACATCCAATTATCGACGTGGTTCACGTAAAAACATGCTTCGTAAGGATTTTTGCTCGCTGAATCATAGGGTTAGGCTGCCAATTCCGTGAGCGAGGGTGACATTAAAATGTGTGAGCAAGATGACCTCACGCGCAGGAGCTTCGGTGTAATGGCGTTGCGAGCGAGTATTGTAGCCGCGCTGCCAACTTTTGCAGCGGGATCGCCAGCACCGGCACCCGCACCAACAGCGGGCGCGGCAACAGAAGCGCGGGAGGTGGAAATAAAAACCTCCGACGGTCTCGCCGATGCGTATTTCGTTTATCCGACCAGTGGCAAATATCCGGCTGTACTGATGTGGCCCGACATTTTCGGCTTGCGACCAGCATTTAAAGAAATGGCTACTCGGCTCGCTCAGTCAGGTTATGCAGTGCTGGTCGTTAATCCTTTTTATCGTACAAAAAAAGCGCCAACCGCTCCCGAGCAGGCGGATTTCAATGATCCTACTACGAGGCAAGCGCTCATGGCCCTCGCGGGAAGTCTGTCGGCGAATACAGCGGTAGTCGATGCGAAGGCATTTTTGGGATTTTTGGAGGGTCAGGCGGCGGTTGAACTTAAGCGGAAAATGGGTACCGCCGGGTACTGCATGGGGGGTCCCTTCGTGCTCCGTACGGCCGCGAATTTTCCCGATCGTATCGGCGCCGCTGCTATTTTTCATGGTGGCGGTCTGGTGACCGATAAGCCGGATAGCCCACATCGCTTGGCAGCGCGTGCGACAGCGCAATATTTAATTGCTATTGCTGAAAATGACGATCAACAAGAACCGGAATCTAAGAATATTCTGCGCGATTCGTTCGCCCAGGCGCATTTATCGGCGGAAATTGAAGTTTATGCGGGTACCTTGCATGGTTGGTGCCCCCCCGACCGAAAAACTTACAATCACGATCAGGCTGAAAAGGCGTGGATGCGCCTTATAGCGCTGTACCGGCGTTCGCTGGCATGATTTTCAATCCGGAGTGTTAGATATTCTTGCCACTTTGCCGCCAAGGAGTTCCGATGAATACTCTGGAAATTGCCAATAAATTAGTCGAGCTGTGCAAGCAAGGTAAAGAATCAAGAGACCAAGGTGCTTTACGCTGCTGTCACAGGTCCTTGGCCCCATGAAGATCGGTTTATTGTGGGTTTTCAATACGAAGCGGCTCTTTACACGCAAAAAGCGGCAAGATCGTGAGGGAGGAATTTTTCTACTCGATGGGACCTTAATTCCTGGACTGCAAAACCCCTAGCGACTGCGTCTAACCCATTGATTTAATGGTGCTCCCTACGAGATTCGAACTCGTGTACTCGCCGTGAGAGGGCGATGTCCTAGGCCACTAGACGAAGGGAGCTTAAGTTTAAGCGGGCTGTTAGTATACGGGCCAATTTTCTGGACTCAAGTGGAACCCTAATTTTTGAACCTACCTTCGACGCCATCCTCGCCGGTTATCTACCCTCGATCTGAGCATTCAATTTCTCGTGCTGCGATTTCGCCCAATGCGCTAAAAGTCCTATATCGCCTCAAAGAAGCGGGATACCAGGGCTTTTTGGTGGGAGGTGCGGTACGCGATTTGCTGTTAGGCGTAACCCCTAAGGATTTTGACGTCGCCACCAACGCGCTGCCCGAAGAAGTGCGACGCTTATTTCGAAATTGCCGGTTGATTGGCCGCCGTTTCCGCCTGGCGCATGTGCACTATGGCAATGAAATCATCGAAGTGGCGACTTTTAGAGCGGCTGCAGCGCCGGAGCGTGAGGACGCGGAGGGGTCAGAGTCCGATCCTGAGGGTGAAGCACCCGAAGATTCTGTGTATCAAGCGGACAATTCTGCGCATCGTGCGGTGGACGTAACGGGTCGAATCCTCAGGGACAATATTTATGGCACTATTGCAGAAGATGTTTGGCGCCGCGACTTTGCGGCCAATGGCCTTTACTACAATATAGAAGACTTTTCGATCTGGGATTTTGTAGATGGCGTTAGCGATGTGCGTGCGCGCCGCTTGAAATTGATAGGCGACCCAGAAACTCGCTACCGCGAGGATCCAGTGCGGATGCTGAGAGCGGTTAGGTTCGCGGCAAAATTAGATTTCACGATCGAGCCTAGTACCGAACGACCGATTACAAAGCTCGCCAATTTGCTAGAAGGCGTTCCGCCTGCGCGTTTGTTTGATGAATCGTTAAAGCTCTTCTTGTCGGGATATGGTGCTAAGTCGTATCGTTTATTGCAGCGCTACCAACTCTTTGCGCCGATGTTTCCGCGCTCAGCCGCAGCCTTTTCGCTGCCGCCCTATGCCTATGCGCAACAGATGCTGGACTTAGGCCTAGTGAACACCGATGCGCGTATCGCGGCGGACAAGCCGGTTACGCCTACATTTTTATTTGCGGTATTGTTATTTGGTGCGGTGCTGCGCGAGATGAATGAGCAAAAAGTTGGCCCGGCACCTGATGTGGCGCAGCTTATGCAAGCCTGTGACACAGTCTTAAAAACTCAACAATTGCGCGTAGCGATTCCGCGTCGTTTTTCGATTCCGATGCGCGAGCTGTTGATGTTGCAACCCCGTTTTAATCGTCGCAGTGGCGTCAAATCTTTAAGTTTTCTGCAACATCCACGTTTTCGCGCCGCCTATGATTTTCTGCTGTTGCGGGCCGAGGTGGGAGTTGCTGATCCGGAGCTGGCGCAGTGGTGGACAGATATTCAAGTAATGCCCCAAGAAGAACGGGTCGCGCTGGTTCAGGCCCGACCGGCTGAGGTGGCACCGGAGGTCGCAAGCGGCGCGCCGAAGCGAAAGCGCCGCCGCCGCCGTGGCGGAGCGGGGCGTCATTCGGGTGCATGAGATCTGGACGCCCGCGTATATTGCAATCGGAAGTAATTTAAATGATCCCGCGCTGCGGGTAACACAAGCGATGCAGCGCATCGCGCAGCTACCCCAGGTGCAACTCGAATTGCGCTCGCTTCTGTACGTCACTAAACCCCTTGGTCCGCAAGATCAGCCCGACTATGTGAATGCGGCGGTGGCTGTTGTAACCACGTTAAGCGCACGCGAATTGCTGAATGCTTTGCTCAAGTTAGAACTTAAAATGGGCCGCAGTCGCCAGCAACGCTGGGGTCCGCGGCTCATTGACTTAGATTTGATATGGTACGTAGGTCCGCGTGTCGATGAGCCGGGGTTGTCGTTGCCCCATCCCGAAGTATCTGCGCGTAATTTCGTGTTATATCCTTTGGCAGACATCGCCCCGGAGCTACAGATTCCGGGACTAGGCCGTGTTCTGGATCTTAAAATTAGGGCGGGGTCTTCAGGTATTTCCGTTCTGGAGTTATAAAGAGTAACCATGACGAGTGTTTTTCCGCATCGCTTTGTGGTGATTGAAGGCCCCATCGGGGTGGGTAAGACCAGCCTTGCGCGCCGTTTGGCGCAGTCAATTGACGCACAACTAGTAGTCGAGCAGGCGGAGCAAAATCCATTTCTCGAACGGTTCTATCGCAATCAGCGTGCCGCGGCTTTTCAGACCCAGCTATTTTTCCTATTTCAACGCGCGCGGCAAATGGAAGACGTGCGCCAGCAGGATTTATTCGGACCCGTACGAGTAGCGGATTATTTGTTGGAGAAAGATCGATTGTTCGCCCGTGTGACTTTAGATGATGCCGAGTTTGGTCTGTACGAGCGAGTGTACGAACGAGTGGTGGTGGATATGCCCAAGCCCGACTTAGTAGTCTACCTGCAAGCACCGGTCGACGTGTTATCGGATCGCATTGCCAAGCGCGGCATTCGCTATGAGCAGCATATGGAGCGCGGTTATCTCGAAAAATTAACGCACGCTTATTCGCAGTTCTTTCATAGCTACACTGATGCACCTTTGCTGATTGTTAATTCCGCCTCTATTGATCCTGTCAATAACGAAGCCGATTATCAATTGCTGTTAGCTGAAATTAGCAAAGCGCGACGCGGGCGACATTTTTTCAATCCGGCGGGCAGTAGTTTTTTCTAAGCGGCGTGTTGCTCAAGCGCCCATAGCACATGCTCACGCACTAACTCTTCCTGATCTTCCGCGCGACTCCGTAGCGCGTTAATAATCTGTGGAGAGGTCGGCGCATTGCCCAGCGCTATGGCGATATTGCGTAACCAACGGACATGGCCGATTCGGCCAATGGGACTGCCTTGAGTTTTAGCCTTAAAAGTGGCCTCGTTCCAGGCGAAGAGATCGATAAGTTGCGAATGATCTAAACCGTGGCGCACCGCGAAGTCGCCGACCCCTGTGGGCTTGGCGAACTTATTCCACGGACAGGCCAATTGGCAGTCATCGCAGCCGTATATCCGATTGCCAATGGCGCGCCGCAACTCGACGGGAACTGAGCCTTTAAGTTCAATGGTAAGGTAGGAAATGCAGCGGCGCGCGTCGAGTTGATAGGGCGCGACAATGGCGCCGGTGGGACAGGCGGGAATACACGCACTGCAGCTTCCACAGTGTGCGCTACTAGGCGTATCGCGGGGTAGATCAAGGTCTAAGTAAATTTCGCCCAAGAAAAAATACGAACCAGCGTCGCGATCAATGAGGTTGGTGTGCTTGCCAATCCAGCCTAGGCCTGCATTTCGCGCGAGGGCTTTTTCCAGTACCGGGGCACTATCGGTAAAGACGCGATAGCCGAAGGGACCGACCGCATTTTGAATGTGATCGCAGAGTTTTTGCAGCCGCCCGCGGAGTACCTTGTGGTAATCGCGCCCCAGCGCGTAGCGCGAGATGTAACCTACGTTGGCGTCGGCCAAAGTGTCTGCGGCGTTCGCAGCATCTGCGGGCCAATAGTCCATGCGTACACTGATGCAGCTCACCGTACCGGGAAGCAACTCGGCAGGCCGCGTGCGCTTGCTGCCATGGCGCGCCATATACTGCATCTGACCGTGAAATCCCGCGCGCAGCCAATCGAGAAAATGCGCTTCATCGCTGCTTAAATCGATAGGCGCAATGCCCAGCCCCGTGAAACCCAGTTCTTCGCTCCAAGTTTTAAGCTGTACGAGAAGCGATTTAGTATCGATTGCGCGGGGGAGACTAGTAGGCATGCGACAAGGCTACTCGGGCCAGCACCCCAAAGGCCAGGCTACAATGGCCAGAATGGAACTTAAATTGAAGGATTCGGCAGCCACAGAGGCCCTGGGTGTCTCGCTCGCTCGAGCTATGCCGCCTCTTGACGCTGCCGCGGTGCTGTACCTGGGTGGCGAATTGGGGGCAGGTAAAACCACTGTCGCAAGGGCACTGCTGCGCGCTACTGGGGTGCTGGGGACTATTCGTAGCCCTACCTATACTTTGGTAGAAGTGTATGCGCAGGCTACTGCGCACTACGTTCACGTGGATTTGTATCGTTTGGCAACTCCCGCCGAGGTCGACGACTTAGGGCTGCGCGATTATTGCCAGGCTCGGTATTTGATTTTGATCGAATGGCCGGAACGAGGCGGTGCTGGCTTGTTGTCGGCGGACCTGCATTTAAGCTTGGATTACGAGGGCGATGGTCGACGTGCGCATCTGGTCGGGCTGACACCGCTAGGTCAAGAATGGCTTGTGAAGCTAGCACGTGACAAGAGCTTAAATTGCTATCTCTCTAATTTAACTTGAAAAACACCTCCCATAGGCGTTAACTTAATGCGTTATGAGGTCTCCGAAATTGATTCGATTGGTGTCCTTGCTCGTCGCGCTTTGCGCGGGTCTGCCTGCGCAGGCGGCCCAGGTGCGCGATATGCGTTTGTGGGCCGGCCCCGAGAGCACCCGTTTGGTGCTGGATCTGACCGGCAGCGTGCAACATAGTTTGTTGGTGCTCAAAGATCCTGACCGCGTGGTGTTAGATGTCGTGGGTGCGCAAGTACTGGGTAAACATCGCGGCGTACCGCAGGGTGCGGGGGTGGTTAAGCAGGTGCGAATCGCGAAACGCCCCGGTGGCGAGCTGCGAATTGTGTTGGATTTATCGCGCCCGATTCAGGCCAAGAGTTTTTTAGCACAACCTAATAAGCAGTATGGCTATCGCCTGGTGATTGATTTGGGCGGCATCAGCGATGTCGCAAAACCGGTCAAAGCGGAGCATGCGCCGAAAGATGCTCGAAGCCTTATTATCGCAATTGATGCTGGCCATGGCGGTGAGGACCCGGGAGCCATTGGTCAGGGCGGCACGCGCGAAAAAGACGTGGTGTTAGCGATTGCCCGCGAGCTTGCGCAGAGAATTAATGCCGAGCCCGGTATGCGTGCCATTTTCACCCGTGACGGCGATTATTTTGTACCTCTGCGCGATCGAATGCGGCGCGCGCGTGCTCAGCAGGCTGACCTTTTCGTATCCATTCATGCGGACTCAATTCGCGATCGACGCATTGATGGCTCTTCGGTCTATATCCTGTCACAACGCGGTGCCAGCGATGAAGCCTCGCGTTGGCTGGCCGAGCGCGAAAATGCCTCTGACCTCATTGGTGGGGTCTCCTTAGATGATAAGGACGATGTATTGGCCTCGGTGTTGTTGGATTTATCGCAGTCCGCCAGTTTAAGTGCAAGCCAAGTTGCCGCTGATCGGGTCCTGCATCAATTAAACCAAGTCGCCGAAGTGCGCAAGCATGAGGTGCAGCATGCGCGCTTTATGGTGCTGAAATCACCGGATATTCCGTCCATGTTGGTGGAAACAGCCTATATATCCAATCCGTCTGAGGAGCGCCGACTGCGCGGTAAAGCGCACCAGGCCAAACTCGCGACCGCGATCTACCAAGGCGTGCGCGATTATTTTTATGCAAATCCGCCTGCGGGCACGCGCATTGCGCAATTAGTGGCGGGTGAGCCCCGCATGGTACGGGTAGCTAGCCAAACCGGTGGTTAGCGGCTAACGATAGGTCGTTTATCGGGGCGATAATCTACAGGCCGCTGTGCGAAACTAGTGGTTTATGAGGTGCCCTTTGCCGATTCACGTGCTGCCCGACGCGCTCATCAATCAAATCGCTGCTGGCGAAGTCATTGAGCGACCCGCTTCTGTCATTAAAGAACTGGTTGAAAATTCGCTTGATGCGGGTGCTACGCGTATCGAGGTTGAAATTGCGCGCGGCGGCCACGAACTCATTCGAGTGACCGACGACGGGATCGGTGTCGGTGAAGAGGAGATTGCGCTTGCCTTGACGCGGCACGCCACCAGCAAGATTGCTTCGCTCGATGATCTTGAGAATGTTACGACCTTAGGGTTTCGGGGCGAGGCGCTCCCCAGTATTGCCTCGGTCTCCCGGCTCTCGCTGACCTCACGACCGGCTCAAGCTGAGCATGCGTGGGTCGGCACGGCTCATGATGGCCAGCTTGCGCTGCCGCAGCCCGCCGCGCATCCACCGGGTACGCGTGTTGAGGTCAGGGACTTGTTCTTTAATGTCCCGGCGCGGCGTAAATTTTTACGCAGCGAAGCCACTGAATACCAGCACGTGGTACGCATGCTGGAGCGCTTGGCACTATCGCGCTTCGAGGTGGGATTTTCATTGCTCCACAATGGCAAGAGTATTTGGCATCTTCCGCCCGCCCTGCAAGCGGCGGAGCGGTTGGCGCGGGTGGCGAAAATATGTGGGGAAGATTTCACCGCACATGTCATTGAAATTGCGTATGACACCGAAAATTTGCGGCTCTCGGGATGGCTCGCACTGCCGACTTTTTCGCGCAGCCAGTCGGATTTGCAGTTTGTGTTTCTGAACGGTCGCTTTGTGCGTGATAAATTACTCGCAAGCGCCGCACGGCAGGCTTATCACGATGTGTTGTTTCACGGCCGCTTTCCGGCCTATTTGCTGTACTTAAATTTGGATCCGGCGATGGTTGATGTCAACGCCCATCCGCAAAAACTGGAGGTACGATTTCGCGACCCGGGGCGGGTTCGCGATTTTGTGTTTCGCACCCTAGAGCAAGCACTTGCCAAGACAAACCCTAGCGTTAATTCAGCGGGCAGCGCATCAGCCGATTGGTTGACGGGAAGCGCCATTTTTAACCAGGTACGGGAACACAGCCAAGCGCGATTTGTGTTACCCGAAGTACACCGAGCGACGGGTAGTCTGGATAGTTATCGCGACTACGTCCAGCCCGCGCCGAGCGGCGCGGCGGGCGTGGCGGGCGGCGCACCGAGCGGCGTGGCACGCGGCGCAGGTGGCGCGGACGCCCCGCCGTTGGGCTACGCCATCGCGCAACTACACAGCATTTATATTCTGACGCAAACCAGCGACGGCATGGTGCTAGTGGATATGCACGCAGCGCACGAGCGAGTCATGTACGAGCGAATGAAAAAATTATTGGCGGGGCAGACGGCGCAGCAGCTTCTGCTGGTCCCCGAAATCATGAATGTCAGTCAAGCACAAGCCGATGTCGCCGATGCGCATGCTCACGAATTTGCCGCGCTGGGCTTTGAGGTCGGGCGGCTGGCTCCAGGCCAACTGGCGTTAAGAGCGATCCCCAGTTTATTGCTAGGTCGCGATCCGGCGGGGTTGGTGCGCGACGTGTTATCAGATTTGTTAGAGCAGGGGCATTCGCGCCGGGTCGAAGAATCAATTAACCATTTGCTGGGCACCATGGCCTGCCACGCGGCCGTACGCGCGCAACGTAGCTTAAGCCTGCCTGAGATGAATGCGCTACTTCGAGAAATGGAGGGTACCGAGCGCGCTGATCAGTGCAATCACGGTCGGCCTACCTGGGTACGTTTGTCAATATCGGATCTGGATCGATTATTTTTGCGCGGACGGTGATGAAGGCGGGGAGCACGACTACGATGAGGCGCCGCGCGCTCTTGTTAATGGGACCAACAGGTTCGGGTAAATCCGATCTCGCGGTCTGCTTAGCTGAGCGTTTTCCTTTGGAAATTGTCAGCGTCGATTCGGCGCTGGTGTATCGCGGTATGGATATAGGAACCGCTAAGCCTGACCTCGCGACGCGCGCGCGTCTCGTTCATCATCTAATTGATATTCGCGAACCGACCACCCAATACTCGGCGGGCGAGTTTGTCATGGAGGTCAGAGTGGTGATGGAGGGCATCTGGGCGCGCGGCCACCAGCCTTTGTTAGTCGGTGGCACAATGTTGTATTTCCATGCCCTCACAGCAGGTATTGCCGACTTGCCTGAGGCAAACCCTGTAGTGCGTGCAGCCATCGACGCTGAGGCCCTCGCGCACGGTTGGCCTGCGATGCATCGCCAATTGGAGTCAGTTGATCCGCTCGCCGCCGCGCGGATTCACGCCAACGACGCACAACGCATTCAAAGGGCTTTGGAAGTGTTTCGTGTCAGCGGCGCGAGCATCACGAGTCTGCAACAAAAGCGCGTTAGTGTGTTAGCCGATGTGGAGGCCACGGAGTGGGTACTGGCGCCCACGCAGCGACAAGAATTAAACTTGACGCTGGAGCAGCGCTTCAAAGGCATGATGGCGGCCGGATTTCTCGACGAAATGCGCGGGTTATTTGCCCGTGGTGACCTGAGTGCGGAACATTCGGCCATGCGTGCGGTCGGATATAGGCAGTTGTGGCAATTTTTAGCCGGAGAAATTAACTTGGAGCAAGCGGTTGAGCGTGCGGTCATTGCGACTCGGCAGCTCGCCAAGCGTCAGATGACCTGGGTACGGCAGCGACCGCAAGCACGCGGATTTGATTGCAACCGTCCTGAGGTCGTCGATACTGCCCTCGATGCTCTGGCTGTGCTACGCTTCTAAAAGTAAATGAAACCAATAATAAGGAGCGCATCCTATGGCCCGCGGCCAAACTCTACAAGACCCATTTTTAAATGCCCTACGAAAAGAACGCGTACCGGTTTCCATCTACCTGGTGAATGGCATTAAGCTACAAGGGCAGATCGATTCATTTGATCAATTCGTGATTTTGTTGCGTAATAGCGTCAGTCAAATGGTCTACAAACACGCTATTTCTACAGTGGTTCCGGCGCGTAATGTGCGCATGACCACGGGTGAGGATGGCGAAGTAACGGAACCGGCGATCGTCGAGTGAGCGGACGTTCTACCGTTGTTTGAGCGACCTCGCGGTGGCGAACGCGCTATTTTGGTGGGCGTCGGCATAGGCCATAGCGTCGATCCGCACGATACCGCGGAATTCAAAGCGCTAGCCGCATCGGCGGGCACGCATAGCGTTGGGCTGATTATTGCCAATCGGGCCAAGCCAGATCCTCGATATTTTGTGGGATCGGGTAAGGCTGAGGAGATTAAAGCTGCTGCGGAGGAGCACAACGCCGACGTGGTGTTAGTCGATCAAACCCTCAGCCCCAGCCAGGAGCGCAATCTTGAGCAGCTCACGTGCCGTCGAGTATTAGACCGTAACGGATTGATATTAGACATATTTGCTCAGCGCGCTCGTAGCTTCGAAGGAAAGCTACAGGTGGAACTTGCGCAGCTTTCGCATCTGTCCACTCGCCTGGTGCGGGGTTGGACCCACTTGGAGCGGCAGAAGGGCGGCATTGGTTTGCGCGGGCCGGGCGAGACTCAGCTCGAGACCGATCGACGACTGATTGCCAAGCGCATGCGGCATCTGCAAACTCGACTTGAAAAATTAGCGCAGCAGAGAGATACCGGTCGCCATGTGCGGCGCGAAGTGCCGGTTCCGACCGTCGCGCTTGTGGGCTATACCAATGCGGGTAAGTCGACTTTATTTAATGCTTTGACCGGCGCGTCAACTTATGTGGCCGATCAATTGTTTGCGACCCTCGATCCTACGGTACGACGTATTAAAATTGCCGGTATTGGCGAAGTTGTACTGGCCGATACGGTGGGATTTGTGCGCGAGTTACCGCATGAACTGATCGCCGCTTTCCGCTCGACTCTACAAGAGGCGCGGGATGCCGATTTATTAATGCACGTGGTTGATGCGAGCGATCCGAAGCGCGATGAACGGATTCAAAATGTGCACAAGGTGTTGTCTGACATAGGTGCGGGGCACGTACGTGAGCTGTTGGTCTTTAATAAGATCGACCTGATTGAGGAATCAGCGCGGGTGCTCGCGGGTCAGGATGGCATAGCGTCGCAGGTCTGGGGATCCGCGGTGAGCGGTGCGGGGTTAGACTTGGTGCGCGCGGCAGTGGGTCGCGGTGTTAGGCCCCACCAAGTAAAGCGAACGTTCCACTTACCGCTGTCGGCGGCTAGTCTGCGTTCAGAGCTCTACCAGCGCAATGCGGTGCGTGCAGAAAAGCAATGCGAGGATGGCAGCTGGGAAATTGCGGTGGAACTCGATTTATCCGAGATTGCAAAAGTGTTGGGACGCAAGGGTGTCGACTTGGTAGATAATAGCGGTAACGTTAACTTACATTAGGCATTAAGAATGGCGAAGCAGAGCGATTTAGATGAGATTTTGCGCAATATTCAGAAGCGTATTGCAGCTTTATTCGGTCGTACCGGCGGATCGGGAGGTGCAGCCTCAAGCCCTGCGAATGTGGGTCGCGGCTTAAGCGTGGGGTTGGCCGTGCTCGCTTTACTATGGCTGGCGAGTGGCATCTACCGCGTCGATGCTCAGGAAAAAGCGGTGATATTGCGCTTTGGCCAATATGTGCAGACCACTGGCCCTGGCTACAACTGGCATCTACCGTGGCCAATCGAGCGCGATATCATGGTCAATGTCTCGCGTTTATATAGCGTGACTGATGACACCAGCATGTTGACGGCGGATACCAATTTGGTGGAAGTTAAATCGGCGGTACAGTATACCCAGCCCGATCCGTTGAAATTATTGTTTAGAGTGCGCGACGTTGAGGAGACACTGGCCCAGGTCAGTGAAAGTGCAATGCGTGAAGCGGTGGGCCAAGCTTCGCTCGATAGAGCTTTGGCGAAAGACCCTTCGATCAATGAACGCGCGCAGATTTTATTGCAGCAGACATTAAATAGTTACGACTTGGGAGTCCATATTTTAAGCGTTAAACTCACTGATGTCATGGTCCCCGAAGCCGTACAAGACGCGCAGCGCGATGTACTCAAGGCGGATAGAGATGGTCAGCGCATTCAGAAAGATGCCGAAGGCTATCGCAATGATGTGTTGCCACGAGCTCGAGGTGCGGCGGCCAAAGAGGTGCTGGATGCCGAGGCTTATCGGCTGCAAGTGCTGGCTTTAGCACAAGGCCAGACGGCGCGCTTCGATCAGGTGCTAGCCCAGTATGAACATTCTCCGGCGGTCACGCGTGAACGCATGTATCTCGACACCATGGAGAACGTCTACAAGAATTCCCGTAAAGTCATTGTAGATACTAAGAGCGGCAATATGATTTATTTGCCATTAGATAAATTGATTTTAGGCGCGGCGCAGACGGTGACCTTGCCGAACGACACCATGACCGTAGCACCGGCACGTTTGCCAGATTCATCCGTGCCGCTGGCAGAAGATCCTGCACGAGCGCGAGGGGTACGCTAATGCAAAACAAAGCATTGATTGGGTTATTGGTCGCTGTGGTATTAGTTTTAGTCGTACGCGCGACGGTTTTCACCGTGAGCGAAGGTCAGCTAGCCATTAAATCTACTGGTGGGCAAATTGTCGACTCGTCTTATCTGCCGGGACTGCATTTCCGCATTCCGTTGGTGAATGAGGTGAGTCTGTTTGATAAGCGCATCATTACGCAGTTGTATCCGGCGGAGCGCTTTCTGACTCGCGAGCAGGAACAGCTCAATGTTGATTTCTATGTGAAATGGCGCATCCAAAATTTACGCAGGTTCTATGAGTCGACCGGTGGCACCGAAGAGGCCGCAAATGCGCGTTTAGGTGAGACCATCAAGGACAGTATTAAAAGCGTAGTCACTCAGCGCACGTTGCAACAAGTCATTACCGCCGAACGCACCGAGTTTACAGATGCTATGATGAAAAACGCTCGCCCCGCGGGCGAGCAGTTGGGCGTTGAGCTTGTCGATGTGCGAATAACAAAAATTGATTTGCCGCAACAAGTGCGAGATTCCGTGTACGAGCGCATGCGTGCGACCTTTAAGGCGCAGGCCGCGAAGTTGCGTGCCGAAGGCGTTGAAAATTCTGAGCGTACGCGAGCCCAAGCCAATAAACAACAAACTGAAATTCTCGCGGATGCCGCTCGCCAAGCGGGGCAGATTCGCGGTCAGGGGGATGCCTCTGCGAGTGAAGTGTATGCGAAATCTTATTCAAAGAACGGCGAGTTTTATAGTTTTTACCGCAGCATGCAATCCTATCGGGATTCGATCGGTACGAGCGCCGATGTGCTGGTGATAGCTCCAGATAGTGCTTACTTTAAATATTTTGGCAAATCGCTGTCACAGCACTAGCGGCTCGGGTTAGACATGAACGTCGGTTGGGATGAACTCCTACGGTATTTTGGTGGTGCGTTTGCGCTTTACTTAATATTGGAAGGGGTACTGCCGTTTTTAAACCCGCTGGCTGCGCAACGCCTAATGGCCAAACTATCTCAGTCCGATCCCGCGCATTTGCGTTGGGGCGGATTGGTTAGCATGATTGCGGGAATCGCGTTGTTATGGGTGGCTCGCAATGGGTAATGGGTAATGGGTAATGGGTAAGAATTTAGTCGTAATTGGTTTGCAATGGGGCGACGAGGGCAAGGGCAAAGTCGTGGACCTCTTGACCGATCACGCAAAGGCGGTGGTGCGTTTCCAAGGTGGACACAACGCGGGTCACACCTTGGTCATCGACGGCAAGAAAACCATTCTGTCTTTAATTCCCTCTGGGATTTTACATCCCCAGGTGCGTTGTCTTATTGGCAATGGAGTGGTGTTATCGCTTGAGGCATTTTTTAAAGAAGCCGAAGGCTTGATGGCTAAGGGCATCCCGGTGTTAGAGCGATTGCAGGTCAGTCCAAATTGTCCGCTAATACTCACCTCCCATGTGTCCTTGGACCTTGCACGCGAAAAGGCGCAGGGCGCAAAGGCCATTGGTACCACTGGTCGCGGTATAGGTCCTGCCTACGAGGATAAGGTAGCGCGTCGTGCCTTGCGGGTCTCAGATCTTTTTCACCGCGAGCGGTTCGCCGCTAAGTTAGGTGAAATTCTCGATTATCATAATTTTATTTTGCAGCGCTATTTCAACACCGCGCCGGTCGATTTTCAGCAGGTACTCGAATCGAATTTAAGCCTAGGCGAGCGGCTCAAGCCTTTGGTGGCAGATGTCACCGGCATTCTTGAACAGTTAAGTATTGATGGTGAGAATGTGCTGTTCGAAGGAGCTCAGGGAGCGATGCTAGATGTGGATTTAGGCACCTATCCGTATGTAACCTCATCGACTACCACCGCGGGCGGCGCTGCGGCCGGTACCGGCATTGGGCCGCGACGACTCCACGAAGTACTGGGTATTGTTAAGGCCTATGCGACCCGTGTGGGCGCCGGGCCATTCCCGACCGAATTATTTGATGGGTTCGGTGAGCATTTGTCTCGGGTGGGCCATGAATTTGGATCGATTACGGGCAGGAGGCGGCGCTGCGGATGGTTTGACGCAGTCGCATTACGCCGATCCATTGTGCATAGTAGTTGCTCCTCGTTGTGCGTGACCAAACTGGACGTGCTGGATGGACTCGACACTATCCGCGTGTGCGTGGGATATAAAATCGATGGCGGCGTAACGACTTCGCCACCACTCTTGGCTGAAAATTTTGTCGACTGTGAAGCGGTGTATGAGGACTATCCCGGTTGGGCGGAAAGTAGCGTCGGGGTGACTCGCTATGAGGAGCTACCGCTGAATGCCCAGAGATATATGGCGCGACTGCAGGAGCTGGTGGGCATTCCGATTGACATTATTTCAACGGGCCCGGACCGCGATCAGACGATTATTCGGCGTCACCCGTTCGGGTAATTTTTTGCGGGTGAAATTCCATTGTAAGGTGGCTCGTGCTCTCTAGTAACGGCGTAGCACGACGGGCTTCGCTGCCCGCCGTGCCGTAGACAGATTTCTTTACTGATCGTTGCCCTGAGGGTTCTGCGTCGCAGTCAACTTCCCAAGCACTCCGGTGGTTTCATGCGCGCCTCCCGCTGCGAAGTACAACGTCGTGGCATTTCCCGCATTTGCATCGTTTCCGGGAGAAATTCCCCAAAGACCAGGGATCGTAATCACACTCCCGGTGGCGTCGCGGAGGAAATCCTGAAAACGACCCGTCACCGGATCGAAGCTTGCAACCCAGCCGCTACCGAAGTTGCCGACCAAGATGCTATGGCTGTAAGGACCGAAATCGCTCGGCGCAATGGCCACGCCCCAAGGCGCGTTGAACCAGCTTCCATGCTCAAGGCTCAGCAACAAGTGCCCGTCCGGCGTGTAGATGCGAACCTTGCCCAAACCAGCCCCATCCTGCTCGTTGCTGCCGCTTCCGAGCTTGGCGTAAGTGACATAGATATTGTTGCCCAAGTTCTGCACGTTGAAGGGAGCGTAACCGTGCGGCATATCCTCGTCACCATTAATCCTCTCCTCGACCGAACGCACATGCTTGAATGCCCCATCAAAGACCTCCACTTTAGCGCGGCTAAAGTCTGCCGCATACAGCAGCGTTTGATTTTGGTGGTTGGGCAAATGCGCCATTGCTGCTGTCAATCCTTTGAATGAAGCGCCTTGCTTGGACTCATCGACAATAATGATCGCGTTGCCGAGATTCACCGCAGGATTCCAACCTGAAATGGTGCCATCCTCGGTTGCAAAGAGAAAGAACGCTGGCATCCCGTTTGCCACCGGGAATTCCATAGTGCCGTTGAAAATGGTACCCGTGGGCGAACCGAGCACGCCGGGCTTCGGCTGTGCGGGCGGAATTTTCACGACCAGAGGTTCGACTGCACCGGTTCCCGTATACAACGTGGAGAGCCCGGTCCCGTTGTCCGAGACCCACCAAGGACTGCCTGAACTGCGCGACAGTCCCCAGGGATTCACCAGATTTTTGTCGGTATTAGGAGCTGCCGTAGTAAGGTTGGTTGTAAGGTTGGTAACGAGGTACTGGTTCGCCGCCACGGGCGTATCCGGAGTGCCCCGACCGGGCATGTAACCGTCATCATCGGCGGCGGCGATCACTGGCCTTAGCAACACGGCGCCGACCAACAATGGCAAAGAAAGTCGAAAGGATATATTCATTGGTATTTACTCCTTGAGGTGAATGGTGCGTGCATGATTTCGTGCTGACTGGCGCTAGCCCTTGAAAGTGTGCCAGTCAAAATTTAGTGCCTGGTTCGAGGATTTGGGTTGCCCGTTAGCGCGATCAATTTGATTTCACGCCGGTTTTTTGATCGATCGATCACCTTGTGGATGTTTTGCGGGTGGCAGCTGAGCGATTCGCGCGATCTTCGTTGCTGATTTCTACCGCAACGGTCTTTGGTCGATAGATCGCTTAAGGTTTAGTGGCTTAGGTTACATTCCCTTCACATTAATGGCTGGTGAACGTTCTGTGACGTTGTCTATTTTGTACCGAAACCAAATCTGACTATATTGTGAGCAGCTAAAGCGACATTGGGATCACATGAACAAGCCATCAAAGTACGGAATTACCCTGTTAATCTGCGCGGTCACTTTTTTGAGTGGTTGTGTAGTACAAGAACGCGTTTATCGGCCGCTACCGGCGCCACGCGTGTATCACCCGCCGGTGAGTGTTACGCCGGTGATGGATGTTGAAATTCAAGCTACTGAGGCTCCGCCACCGCTGCCTGATTATGAGCAACCCCCTTGTCCCGAGGATGGGTTTCTGTGGACTCCCGGGTATTGGCATTGGAATGTTGGTGAATATTTTTGGATACCGGGAACTTGGGTGCGCCCCCCGCGGTTTGGCGTGCTGTGGACTCCCGGATATTGGGCCTTCAACGGCGGGATCTATGGCTGGCATGGCGGCTATTGGGGTCCGCACGTTGGCTTCTATGGCGGCGTTAACTATGGTTTCGGGTACGTCGGCGTAGGGTTTGTCGGCGGTCGCTGGGCGGGCAACACGTTTGCGTATAACACCTCAATCAATAACGTCAATACGACGATCATTCACAATACCTATAATCAAACGGTGGTGAACAACGTCACCGTTAACAAGGTCAGCTACAACGGCGGGGCGAGTGGGGTAGTGGCAGCGCCTACTGCTCAAGAAACGTCGGTTGCGCGTGAAGCTCACGTAGCGCCGACAGCGATGCAGCAACAACATGTCGCACAAGCCGTGCGCAACCCGGCATTGTCGGCACGCAGCAACGGTGGTAGTCCCCCCATTGCAGCGACTCCTAGACCTGGAGCATTTAATGCACCGGGAGTCGTTGGTGCTCATGGCACCAATCCCGGGAACGCGAGTACGCAGGCACGTCCATCGGCACAGCCCATGGGGCAGCCACAAGCGCAGGCGCAAGGGCAGCCGCAAGGGCAGGCGCAAGCGCACCCAGGACGACCTGCGACTGCAGTAGGTCCTGCGCGAGGGGGCAATAGGGCTGTTAAGCGAGTTAAAAAGCCGCGTACTGCAAACCCTCAGGGTGAGGCCGCACATAGGTAGGTCTTAGGCGCGATTGACGGTGCAGGAGAAACACCCTCGATTAGCATTGTGCAAGTGGATATACGCGACTTTATCGGTGCTAAACATTTTCTGGATCGAGGCAGCGGTATCGCTGCCTGCGCAAATCAGAGCGTCAGTCATAAAATGAGTTTTGTCGTACGCGCGCACAGACATTAATCGAGTGCCAACATAATCAGGAATCACCCCGGGCGCGAGCATGGATTGCACTGCGGCCTTACGCACGAAGATTGGACCCGTCGCCTTGTACGGCGAATTCGCAGGTTGATGTTCGAAGGGCAGCAGGAGAAGTTCTTCACCCATTTCCGCATCGGCGAGACTTACACGGCATGGATAGCCTGGTTTTTCGGAGGCGGTCACTCGGCGAATATTGAGCTCAGAAAGAGCCGCATCAGAGAAGTTAAACAACGGCGAAAATTGTTCAAAACCAAGGCCGACTAATTGAAAAGACGTCATGGCGCACCTAAGAATTAAAAATTGAAAGTGTCTATGATTGCTTAATTGAAATATTTAGTCTCGCCGTTATCGGACGTCGAAACTCTAATGCCGGTTTGTGCTCCGTAGATTGCTACATTTTTCTGCGTGCGCGGTAGCACCTTGCGCCGCTCGTCGCAGGCCTGCCCGAGCAAGTATGCGCGTGGGGTCGACTGTCGGCAGCGCCGAATTTGCAGCGTTTATTATCAATGGGATAAATGTTGGAATTCGACTAATCCAGACCCTTGAATAGGCAGTAATCTTACGCTTGCACAACGCATTCAATGCTGGCATTATGAAAGCATGGCAATTCAGATTAGTATTCGTAATGTTCCCGAAAGTGTCCGCGACGAGCTGGCTGCACGTGCTGCATTGCAGGGTAAGTCAATGCAGGAATACTTGCGCGCTGAGCTGAGCCGCTTGGCTACCCGCCCTTCAGTAGACGGTTGGCTGCAACAGGTGCGCAAGCGGAAACGCGCAGCACAGACTCGCGTCTCTATTAAACAAATACTCGAATACAGAAACGCTGATCGACGTTGAACGCCGTTGTCGATTCGTCGGTGCTTGTGGCTGCGCTCATTGATGCTGGCCCGCACGGTGTGTGGGCGGAGAATGTTCTAGAGCAAGGTTCGCTGTACGCGCCTGAGTTGGTATGCGCTGAAGCGACGAACATTTTTCGCCGTCTGGAGCGGGCTAAACTCATTACGACCCCGGAAGCGAACGTCGCGCAAGAAGAACTCATGCAGCTCGATATTGAGTTGTTTTCTTTTACGCCCTTCGCCGACCGTATTTGGGAGCTGCGGCACAACGTGACCAGTTACGATGCGTGGTATGTCGCTATTGCTGAAGCAATTAAACTTCCGCTCGCAACTTTGGACGGACCTCTTTCCAGATCAAGTGGAGTCGATTGCGAGTTTTTAACGCCCTGAATTACTATCGATAGCGATTCATCAACTTGTCGAGCGCAGCGCTTCCGGGAGTTAGTTTTTCAAAAGGGATGCTATTCAGCGGCAATGTCGCGCTGTGATTGAGCGTGTGAAATTCCGTAGTGCTGTTTTCATCGATGTGTATGAGGCCGGTCACGTATTCATGCTTTTTAAGTTTGGCTTCGATGTAGGCATAGGCTGCGCTACGATCGGTGGGATCGTAACTTGGGTCTAGTTTTCTTAAAACCACCTGGCTGCCATCGTGTAGTTTGACGGGTACTGACTCCCCCGCCGCGTATTCCACCGCGATGGGTTCAGCAGGTTGCACAAAGTCTGCCTCGACCACGGCATGATAATTCTCGCGCGCAAAGGTGTAGCTCTTGGTAGATCCTTCATGGTCGTTGAATGTGACACAGGGTGAGAGTACATCGATGAGTGCAAAGCCATTGTGTCGTAATCCCGCTTGGATCAACGGCACCAGTTGGGCCTTGTCTCCCGAGAAACTACGTGCCACAAAGGTTGCGCCCAAGCTTAAGGCCAGCAGCACCGGATCAATCGGCGCCGTCGCGTTAACTTCGCCGCGCTTAGCCTTGGTACCAATATCCGCTGAGGCTGAAAATTGACCTTTGGTCAGTCCATAGACGCCATTGTTTTCGATAAGGTACAGCATGTTTACATTGCGACGAATCACATGCACAAGTTGACCGATGCCAATGGATAACGAATCGCCGTCGCCGGATACGCCGATGTAAGTCAGTTCGCGATTCGCCGCATTGGCACCGCTGGCGATTGAAGGCATGCGCCCATGAACGGCGTTGAATCCATGCGCGCCGCTGACAAAATAGGCCGTTGTTTTCGACGAACACCCGATGCCCGATAATTTAACTAAACGCTCCGGCCGCATCGAAAGCCCCCAGCAGGCCTCGGTGACCGCCGCGGTGATCGAGTCATGCCCACAGCCGGCACATAAAGTGGACATGCTGCCTTCGTATTGCCGGCGGGTCATTCCCAGTGAATTCACGGGTAGCGAAGGATGGGCGACTTTGGGTTTGTTGATATAGGACATGAGGCGGAGACCTTAGGATTTCACGACGGTAAGTCTAGGAGTTTCGGCGAGTTTCTCGCGAATGCCGTTTACTACCGGTTCCGCCGACATTGGGAAACCGCTGTAACTTAAAATAGAGAATAATTTTGATTTCTCCACGGCAGTTTCTAAGGTGAGTAACGCTTTGAGCTGCGCATCACGATTCTGTTCGACCACAAAAATAGTCGCATGGGATTTCAGGAATTGTTCTACTTCGTGATTAAAGGGGAACGCTCGCACCCGCAAATAATCCACTTCGATTTTCTGTTTGCCTAAGATATCCAGTGCTTCGCGGATGGCGCCGTCGCAACTCCCAATACTGACAATGCCCACCTCGTTACCGCCCTTACCCACGATGATCGGCTTGGGAAGGTAGCGGGGCGCATAGCTGAACTTACGTTTGAGGCGATCTAGCACCCCTTGGTATTCGGCCGAGTCTTCCGTATACACGCCATATTGGTTGTGGCCGGAGCCGCGCGTGAAGTAGGCGCCCTTGGGGTTTACTCCGGGCAAGGTGCGATACGTAATAGCATCGTCATCGCGATCCACATAGCGATAGAATTTTTCGAGCTTATCGATCTCCTCGCTGGATAGAATTTTGCCACGATCGGGCTTATAGGCGTCATCCCATTTTAAATCCGGACACATCCAATCGTTCATCCCGATATCAAGATCCGATAGTACAAAGACAGGTGTTTGCAACCTTTCTGCGATATCAAATGCTTGTACCGATAGATAAAAACACTCTTCCGGGTTCGCCGGAAATAAAAGTACATGCCGGGTATCACCGTGCGAGGCATAGGCACACAGCATGATGTCGGATTGCTGGGTGCGCGTGGGCATGCCTGTGGAGGGGCCCACCCGTTGTACGTCGAATATGACGCAAGGAACTTCCGCGTAATAGGCCAGACCTACAAATTCATTCATTAATGAAATGCCGGGGCCGCTGGTTGGCGTGAAGGCGCGAGCGCCGTTCCACGCCGCACCTAGTACCATGCCTATGGCTGCTAATTCATCCTCAGCTTGCAAAATAGCAAAATTGCGCTCGCCGGTTTGAGGGTCAACTCGATAGCGGTCACAAAAGCCCTTGAATGCGTCCATCAAAGAGGTTGAGGGCGTTATAGGATACCAAGCTCCTACCGTGGCGCCGGCGTACACGCAGCCCAGGCCCGCGGCAGTGTTGCCATCAATCATAATAGACCCGCGAGTCTTATCCATCGGTTCAACCCGCAGCGGTAGCGGTGAACTTAAGTTCTTCCTGACGTAGTCGTAGCCTAAACGGAGCGCCTTAGTATTTGAATCCAGAAGCTTAGGTTTCTTGCCGTAACTTTCGCTGAGTAGCCCACTGATCACGCCTAAATCGACATCTATTAACGCCGCGAGCACGCCGGCGTAGGCCACATTTTTGAGCAGGATGCGATTTCGAATACCGTCAAAATTTTCATTCACAAGTTGCGCCAAGGGTACGCCGATGACGGTGATGTCGCCGCGCTGGAGTAGCGAGCTACGCGGCCAAGTAGAGTCATAAATCAAGAATCCACCGGAACTGAGTTCGCGCACGTCTTTCGCATAGGTTTCAGCGTTCATGGCGACCATTATGTCAATACGGCTAGCGCGTGCCGCATAGCCGTCGCGAGTGATACGAATTTCGTACCAGGTCGGTAATCCTTGGATATTGGACGGGAAATAGTTCTTCCCCGTCACTGGCACGCCCATGCGGAAAATCGATTTCATGATCAGCGAATTCGAACTCGCCGAGCCGGTACCGTTCACGTTGGAGAACTTTATGACAAAGTCGTTTACATGATTGGCCTGGGCGCTTATGTTCGGCATGCCCCAGCCTTTTGATTGATTGCATGCGGAATCGCGATGGTAGATTTTTGCATATCCCAAGCAGCAGTTGGGCAGCGCTCCGCGCATAACCCACAATGCACACAGACGTCTTCATCTTTTACCATCACACGGGCGGTCTGCGGCAGGCCAGCCGATACGTACAAGGCTTGCGTAGCATTCATAGCGGGTGCTTTGAGCCGAGTGCGTAAATCGGCCTCGGTACCGTTGTGGGTAATCGTAAGACAGTCCACTGGGCAAATATCGATGCAGGCATCACACTC
>JAYVYN010000022.1:0-33463 GCA_043784265.1 Gammaproteobacteria bacterium
GCGCTGCGTTCTAAATGCGGGTACCAGCGCGAACCAGCCAATGAAATACCGGTGCCCAGTCCCAGAAACAATACGCTCTGCGGATTCGCATGTAGCATCAATGGCAATCGCGCCTGATTAGTCTGCACCAAAACCGCAGTCGGTTCGGTTGAAGCATCGCGCCGACGCAAGTCCGTGAGTAGCACGCGTTGGCCATCGCGCTGCTCGACCACCTGCGTGATCGCGATCGCATCTTCATAGCGATACAGATCCCGACTGCCGGCCATCGACCGGGGTAATAAGCTTTTAACGGGCGGTAATACGGCTAAGCATGCTGCGGCACCGACCACCAGCGGCACGGCCCACCAAGCGCGGCGTGCGCCTGCTAAATACAGTCCCGAGAATAACAACATCAGCGCCGCCAGCACCAACGCCCCGGTGCTGCCAATCGTTGTAACACTCAGTACATACACGAGCCCGCCGAGTGCAGCCCCCAGGCAATTGACTAAGTACAGCCAATTCGCCGTGACCTTATAGCGACTTGAGAGGAGCGGTAACCACGCCCCCAAACTTAAGGTCACCGGCAGCGTCAGCAAGGCGAGCACTAGACCCTGTCCCAACATCGCTCCCCCCAGCGAATAAAAGTTTGCACGCTCCATCCATGCAGAGATCGCAGGCAGTGCCCATAGACTTGCGAGTGCACAGAGGGCTGCACACCAGGGCAAAAAAGCCAACCCCTTTGAGTCCGAGCGCCTCGCGGCTAACAGGCTACCGCAGCCCATGCCTGCCAGCATCACGGCAAGAATTACTGCCAGCACATATTCAGTCCGCAGCATGACGAGACTAAACAACCGCAGCCAAGACATCTCCAAAAGAATACTCGCGACGCCGATCAAGCCGTATCCGAGTAACGGTCCCGTTACCGTGAGTTTGCTCCATGCAAAATTCACGCCGCCCTCGCCCTCGCCCGCGCGCTCAAGCGGCGACTGACCTTGCGCACGTTCCAACACCATCAACCCCACAGCTCCCACCAAACCTAAACCAGCCACTACGCGAATCGCGTCATTCCAACCCAAGGTAGGCAGTAGCAGCAGCGGCAGTAAAGCACCCAACGACGCCCCCAGCGTGTTACTGCCATAGGCCACACTGACATCGCGACCATACCGAGTCCATGCGGCGAGCAAGAGTGGAAATCCCGCCCCCATTGCGGCAGCGGGTAATGTCAGCAACAACAACGCAACTGAAGCGATCAACCCGTGCCAATAAAAAGCCGACCAATGCGCGGCAGCACCATCAATCAACGGAGTGGTGAGTTCAACCCCCCACGGCAGCAACAACGCAAATACGGCGATGCCAGCCTCTAGCATCGCAAGCTTGCGTAAAGGCCTCGCAATGGAGATGCGTCCTGCGAGGGCACATCCGGCAGCTAACCCCAGCATGAACGCCGTCACCGTGACGACCGCTGCAAAGCTGCTGACGCCAAACTGCAATCCCAACATGCGCGCCCACAGCACTTCATAAGCGAGGCTACATAACCCGGACAGCGCGCCCAATAACGCAAGCCACGCAGCTCCGCGCATCGAAGAGTCGTTCAGAATGGAAAGAACCAGACGACTCCGACAATCACGTGCACGATTGCCACCGTGACCGTGAGGCCCGCAAATATCATATGCATGAGAAATAGCGGCTTGCCGAATACCGCTACGGCCACACCGATTGAGGCGGTACCCACTAACAGCAGGAGCAGCACAGTACCAATACTAAACATGATGACCTGGCGCTCATGCTCGGCGATGTTACTCGAACGTTGTAGCGGCTGCGCTTGCTGGCGTCCAAATTCTTCGAGAATTTGCGCGCCGTTAGCGGTGGCCGACGGCGGCACATCGGCGCTGCTGGCGGATGACAACCCTTGCATCGAAAGCACAAACATTAGCGCCAAAATAAAACGCATGCTGCGGCTTATGGAAATGCGGCTATTCATGGCGTATCCCGCTTGGGTTTAGCCGCATCGGTAACTGACTTAATCTTCGGATGCCACCACATCAATCCCACCAACAATACAAAAGGCGCGAACACGGCCACTAACAGGAATAAAAAAATCATCCAAGGTGTTTCAATACTGACATGCAGATACCGATAACTATCGATTGCAAAGCTCGGATTGGCGCCCCCCAAACACAGCGCAACTAGCAAACTTACCCGGAATCGCATCCAGCCTTGCACGCTTATTTCACTCGCGCTGTTTTTGCGACGTCGCTCGCGCAGCGAAAACCATAAAAATCCGTGGCATGATTTGGGAGGGCGTAATCGCGATGGTACAGCGATGTGGAAAATGGATCGCCTTTCCAAGAACCACCACGCAACACTTTTGAGTAACGACTAAGGTTATCCTGAGCGTCCTTGGCACCTGCATACGGCAACAAGTCATCCGCGGTCCATTCCGCCACGTTACCCGATAGACCGTACACGCCATAAATGCTTGCGCCCTGGGGATAGCCAGTCACGTTGGTTGCAGATCCCACGGTGTAGTAAGTATTCAAGCGCGTGGGGTCCATTTTATCGCCCCAAGGCCAACGCCTGCCGTCGCTACCCCGCCCGGCCTTCTCGTACTCAGATTCATGCGGTAAGCGCTTGCCTGCCCAGGTCGCATACTCGTTTGCATCAGTCCACGTCACCATAGTGACCGGATTCATAAGTTCACCCTGGGGGATGTGTCCGTCCTTCCAATTGATCGGCGGGCGCCGATGGGTTGCGGCAACAAAGCGTGCGTACTGTGCATTGGTCACCATATATTTATCAATATAATACGCAGGCAGAGTGACCGTGTGCTGAGGCTTATCTTGCGCGTCAGCACGCTCGAAATTCGTACCCATCAAAAATGCGCCTGCGGCGATCGGCACCAGGGTTGCGAGTTCTTCCCATTGCTCCCGACTCAAAAGCCGCTCGGTCTCAGCCACCGTGTATCCGGTATTGTCAATCGAGCGCCCCGCCTCGTGCGTCTCTTGCAGTGCAATGTCCTCACCGGCTGCACGCACGCGCTTATTTTCTTCGATCAAATCATAAGTGGCCAATTTGCGCATATCGCCTAAACGTCGTTGTCCGAGCATAACCACATGAATCGTGCTGGCGATCATCACCAGCACCAGACAAGTGACCAAGGTCATGGACAACAACCGTCGACGATGTTGTCGTTCCAGCGGCGAAAGCGGAGTCTGACGGTAGGTTATTGCCATCTGCTAACTACTTGGTTAGCCGCGAGCGCTTAGGCGCGCTGCGGCCATAGGTGCGTTTGACTACCACCTCGCCGATCACGCCACCCACCGCGGCGGCCTCTAACACCAAAATGACATAAAACCCCCACCAGCCCACGGGCATGAGCGACGACCCTGGAGCTATCGGCGACAGATGATTGGCGAACCCCACGTAACTAATGATGCGCACGATGAGCCCGGGCAGATAGGATAACCACTTACCGCCGAAGCCAAAAATCAGCGACACGATCACTCCCGCTATAAATGGCACTAAAAACATATCCAGCACCCAAGCGGGACTAAAATAACCAATGCCGCCCGAAAATATTTCAATTTGCACGCCCAAAATTCGGTCGGCAAAATGAGTAAATGCAGTTGCTAGAAGTACGGCCGCCGCAGCACGATAACCCGATTGGTATCTATTTTTCACCATGCGCGGCAGGATACGCTTTCCCGGTCAGCTTTTCATATTCAGCGGCGCGGGTTTTCTCAAGATACCAGTCTTTGACCCGCAGACTGGCCATGTACTGCGCCAAAGTCTGTCGTTGGTAAATCGGCAAATCAATCAAAGAAGGATGCCGATATTCTCGTTTCAGACGGCTGGGTAATATAGTTTGCGGATTGGGCGCGGAAAAATAATCATAAAACCACTGCTGGCTATGCAGCGATCCAATGCCATCAAGCGCAGGTGCAGGAACCGATTCAAACGCGCTTTTAACAGTCCACAAAGAATGACATTGACGACAATCGTTGCCTCGATACAGATCGCCGGCCTCGTGTAATAGCCCGGCACTTGCGGTGCTATAAAAAGGAATGCCTCGGTCGGCATCCACCCCGGAGTGAAGGCTTAGTGCATTGCGCACCATGAGACTGGCTACCACAACACCCATGATGGCCAGTATCCCCTTTTCACCGCGTTTCATCGTGAGGTTCGCGACTCCGCTTGCATCGCAAGATGTCGATCGCGGCTGGCCATCTGATCCGCCAATACCTTGCGACTATGTCGATATTCGTCGGCCGTCATTTTGTCCTGGTCCGACTCGGTAAATACTAAATACTTGATGTCTTCATCAAATTGCTCGTTTTTCCAGGCCCAACGAATACCGTAGAGACTAACTATGATAATGGCGGCGCCCACCACCAACCATAAATAAATACTCCAGCCATCGCCCAGTGATTCAATGAAATTCATATCAACCTCCATCCAGGGTCATACTCAAAACAGCACACCGGATAACATCTGCAAAGACGCGAACACCACGGCCGCTACAATCCCAAGAATAATAGCGCCAAACATCCATTTTTCACCGGTGCGAGTCACTTTCTCGCCCGACGTACCGCGCATCACCGCAAATACGATGCCGGCAAATAACACAATTCCCATCATCAGAAGAAAAAAAACACCGACTCCGAATCGTTGGCTATGCATGCCCTCGATACTAAGATCAATGCGCGATCCTGGCGCATTCACCGCCAGCGCTACCAAGTTACGCAAAAACTAACCTTTGATCTGCGGGTTTTTCTTGTCAAATTTATCGACAAAAAAACTATACAAAAAAGGCGCTAAAAAAGCCACGCAAATAGGCAACAAAATCGCCACTGGGCCGTAGTCAAAATCAATCATGCTGCACCTTTATTTTTAATCAACTACCTAATGATCCGCGCCGTGTCGTGGTTGCCATTCGGTAGGAGGTAGTCGCTTTACGACCAGAAACACTCCGGTAAAAAACGCCGTCAAGTAAAACAAATCGATGGTGTAACCTTTGTCCCACCACGGTTGCTGGCGGATTCGTGTACCGTCAGCGCGGTAGTTACCTTCAAAATTCGCGATTACCACCTTCTGACCGACAACGGTATAGTCCTTAAGATCTACATCGGGACGTGCTTGCAGCGCTTTGATTTGATCTTTTAACAATCTCAAGTCGTCCATAGTGAGTGGATGGCGCGCGAGCTGGCCATCAGCGGCTGTACCTTTATTCAGATTCACAATCCTCTGCATTGCCTCTTCGTCGCTCTTTGCCGCCAAGACTTCCGGGTTATCCATCGAAGTTACATAAGGCGCGTACAATGCCGCAGTAGGTCTCTGGCCCCACAAAGGAAAAGTCACGCAGAAAGCGGTGCAAACCGTTAGAAATACTAACCACACAACAGGCTTAGGGATGGGATTATTATCCTCAGTGAGCCCCCCCAACATTTCGTTTTCCCAAAGCTTCTCCGCCTTTGAGACAGTACTCTGATCGCTTAAAGTGCTTAACGGTGCTTTAAAAGTCCATGCCATATTTCAAGTCTCCGGGCAGCGTCCGTTTATTTCATGTTCAGAACAAAATCGATTAGCCAACGTACTTCGCTGTTAGCGGCATAGGTCGGCACATCCGGCGGCACATCGCGCTTTCCGGCTCGGTAAGCATTAAATTCCGCATCCCATTTGGCATAGTCGATCTTTTTACCTTCAGCATCCACTTCGCCCCACAGATAATCGAAACGCGGCATGATGGAATGCGGCTGCACCAAACGGGGATTGTAGAAATGCAACATCATCCATTCGCGTGAGGAATTTCTAGAACCCACGTGCAATAAGTCGGGTGCTTTACGGTCAGAGCCAAACGCGGTCGGCGACTCACCGTTAAAATCGCCCAGCATGGGGGGCGCGCCAAAAACCTGCCAGTCCTGAGTCTGCTCGGGTAACAAAGTGTGACACCACCAACAGCCTTCGCGTACGAATAAGGTCTTGCCCGCACCCGCGTGCGATATATTCTCGTCGCCGGCCGCTTTTAATACCGCGTCCGGGTTCCACCCCATGGTAATCGTGGCATCTTCTATATAAGCACGCTTTTGGTCATCGGTCTTGATTAAGAACACGGCGCCTGCGCCACTGCGTGCTTCACCGATCTTACCCATGCTTAAACTTAAACGCTGCGCGCGGCCACCCAGATTATTTGGATGGTTAATGCCGCCCGGGAACGGGGTACCCTTCTCATACACATAGGCATACTCCGGCTCCATGGGTTTGCCACTGGTCGGGTCGGCCTTCAATAACACCTTGATCGGCTTGTGATGGCCCAACATCAAAGGGTCATACACATTCCAGCCTGTTTCGTAACCGGCGGTTAATTGCTTATCCATCGAGACATTAGTAGCCTCGACGCCCGCAATGTCTAAGCTGGGTAACAACAGGGTGATACACATGGAGCCGCCGAGCGCGACGCCGAACATCCGACTACCAATTTTATATTCACGAAAATTCATCGAGAACTCCTAACGCGTGAAGCTTAACGCTCGTACGCCAATTCGTGCGGCATGCGACCCTTGGGAACCAAAGTACCGACTCGTGTGGTCATCCACATATTGTACAGCCACACACAATTACCCAGGAACACTAACGACCCGCCCAACCAGCGAGCAATCATATAAGGATGTTCGGCGATAACCACATCGATATAAGGCACTTCGTAAATCTTGCCCGCGCCTTGGATGAGACCCGCAATGGTCATCGACACCCAGTACACCGTGAAGCCGATCAACAAGAACCAATAATGAATATTACCCAGCGTAATCGAGTACAGTTTACGCTTCAATATGGTCTGTAGACCCAGATACACAGCCGCCACTTCCATGAAAGTCGAGAAACCCAACAACGCCAAATGGGCATGCGCCACAATCCAACCCGTACCGTGAATATACCAATTGATGGCTCGGGTCTGCTGGAATCCGCCTTGCATATTCAACGGAATCGCAAGCAACGCCCCCGTGACCGTAAAGCGCACTTCCAAATTCTCCACAAACATATTCCACTTACCTTCCATGGTCATCAGAATGTTGGAAACGAAAGCGATAGCGGGGACCAGGATCAGCACCCCTTCCACGGAGGCAAACGACTTAAGCCACTCTGGGAGCGGCGCGGACATTAAATGGTGCGCCGCAGGAGTCGAGTAGAACACCACAATCGACCAAAAATGTAAGTGGCCGATTCGATGCGAATAAAGCGGGTTACCCGTGACTTTGGGGATGGTGTAATACGCAATCGCGGCCGCCACCGGCGTAATCCACAACCCTAGAATATTGTGCGCGAACCACCACGTGAGATACGCCTCGGTCAGACCCGTTAAGTGAAAGTATTCCGGCAAGTTGCCGACAATAAACACAATAATCAACATGAAGCTGGCTGCGGCGAAAAACCAGTTGGTCGTATAAATACCCTGGGTACGACGATTGATGATGGTCATCCAAACATTGACGCCGAGAGGCAGCGCCATAAACAATGAGATATAAATGTCAATAAACCAAGGGAAGTCCGAGTATTCACGGCCCGAGGTCATGCCGGCCCACAACACGGTCAAGCCCACCGACAAGCCAATGTTCCATAGAAAACAATTCCAAAGGCCCAGTTTTTCCGACCATAGTTTGGTATTGCCTAGGGCTGGGGTGATGTACATCATGGCCATCGCGAAGGCCATGGAAATCCACCCGAATATGACCGCGTGCACGTGCACCTGACGCATGTGGCCAAAGGAGACGAATTCTAGTCCGTGAACGAAATCCGGAAACGCCAGCTTAGACGCGTTAAATGCGCCAAGGCCGGTTCCGATCACAAACCAGACGATCGCTGAGAACCCGAAATACACCGCGGAAGCGCCCGCTGGAATTGCCTCGTTCTTAGCAAAAAGGTATTTAAACATCAGCAGGCTCCCACAAAAACTTAAATAATCCAGTCTTAGCCACAAATTAATTGATTGTAACGCTCATTGCAACGCGCTTTAAGAGAAACCTACTTAAAAAAACACCGGTAGCGACCCTACAATATCGTTTTAAGCGCTGCGCAGCACGCCGTAGCGGGTCATCGCCCCGCGCACCATCAAAAAAGCCGCTGCGGCGACCACCAGGGAGATGCCAATAACCGTTAGCGATATCAACGGCCCATCAGAACCGGCTCCCGCAATCCAAGTATAGCGCTCAATCCAATACCCCACGATGATCGAGACCGCGACAACCCCGATCATGCCCCGCGTGTGCCGGGAGTACGGGAAAATCAATATAGGGAATGGAATGACAAACTTTAATATGAAGAACGACCAAAACAGCGCCGAGAAACCACCATTCTGAATATGAAACAATCGGCCGGTTTCATCCGGTAGATTCGCGTACCAAATAATGAGGTACTGGGCGAAAAAGGTATAAACCCACAGAATCGTGAACGCCAACATCAGTTGTGCGAGGTAATTGTAGATGTACTCGCCAGGAGGCGCCTTGAGCACTTTTTTGCTAATGAGCAACATCACGGTCAGCGCCAGTACCGACAGCATCATGCCGAAAGAGCTTACAAAATGGTACATCGCAAAAATAGCACTGGACCAGCCGGGCTCCAAAGTCATTTCGAAGTCCCACGCCACCATGGTGCAGAACAACACATGCGCAAACGGAATGCAGAGCGCAATATTGCGGAAAGTGCGCGATTCGGTGGCACTGCGCGTTGAAACCGCCTGAAACTTAATGAACAGACCGTACAGTACGCCCACTCCCAAAAATCCTACGATTTCCCGTGCTTGAAGGAACCCAAGGCTGTTCCAACCCGGCATGTGCTCAGTGGACCCCACCCAGGGGAAGGTTTTCGCACCATTGAATAGCAATATGAGGAGCAGCCCAAAGGCCAGCGGAAATAATGCGAACAACGAAACGCACAAAAATCGAATATCAAAACGCCACTGCGCATTCACGAGATGCAGTATTGCTGCCAATGTCACCCCACCCAAAGCCAGATGCAACACCACAAGAAAATCAACGGTCAGGACCGACCAACTGGCGTACGGCATGCTTGTTATTCCTTAAGGCTTTTTGACAGCCGCGCCAGCGGCCAGAGCAGCGCTGTCACTCACCAAACCGTGACGCACATAATTAACGACATCCCAAATTTCAGTTGGCGACATGTCGTTGCCGTACCCCGGCATAATCGCATCACCGTACATCACTTTGCCAAAGATGTAGCCCACCGGCATGGTGACTTGTTCATTCTCGGCGGTAAGATCAAATGGACGAATCAGAAATTTCTCCCCCACCAAACCATCACCAGTGCCCGACTTACCATGACAAGGAGTACAAAAAACTTGAAAAAACTTCCTGCCGCGCTGCACTGACTCAAGGCTCGGCGGGTTGGGATTTAATAATTTAGCGGCCCCATCCGCGTCATGCAGATGGATTAAGACCTTAGTCCCCGCCATAGGCACCGAACGTTGCGGAAAAAGTCGAATGGAATCCGCACCATGTTCAGGCTTCACACTGATCTGATTCGCCATGTCTCGGCTCCACGGCCAAGCGAACGCAAGCGCCGGTATCAATGCCAAACACACCGCAAGAATCTTGCTAGACACTGGCATTCTCCATAATTTCAAGTGCATGTTGACGATTAAATATTTGCTTAATCGCGTCAATGGCCGAAGGGTCGGCTTTAACGAGAATGCCGATTTTATCGACCGAAATACTAACGCTGTACAGGCTATTTTTGTCGCTATGAATTTTCCAAACCACGAGACAGGCCGTGATAGTGAAAAACACCGCCGTTAAAATGAACAGCTCATAGGTAATCACCATATTAGGAGGCAATGGCACTATCGGAAATCCGCCGCGCGGCTGCCGCAAAAAATTCGCTTGTGCTGAGGATATTCCTAAAAACCCTAAAGTACTCCCGAGCACCGCGCCCATAAGAGAAAAAATTTGAATATAGACGGGTCTTGAGCCTAATTCAGCAGCACATTCCGGATGGTCGATGGGTGACTTTAAAGTCACGTCTTGCATCTGAAATCCTGCGATCTTAGCTTCCCGCAACGTCGCAATGGCCCGCGCTGCCGCGTCAAAATCGCTAAACAATGCCATCACATAGGATTTCTTGTTCATTTACGCGCTCGAATGCGGTGATAAACCATTTCCTTGACCTCGTACATCGATACCGACGGGAATATTTTGCAGAACAACATAAACAATAGTGTGAACCACCCAAAGCTACCGGCCACGATGCCAATTTGAATCCAGTTCGGCCACCACACATCAGACCAGGTCCACGGGTAATATCCGTGGGCGAAGGTCGGCGTGACAATCATGAAGCGCTCAATCCACATGCCTAAATTCAACAATAACGAGACCACCATCATGGTCGGCACATGGGTGCGTAACACCCTCAATGCCAGTGCAAACGGCACCACCGAGCCTAAGAAATTCATCGACCACCACCAATATTTATAAGTGCCGGTCGCGCGATAAATCAGAGCCTGTTTCGCATACACATCGGTGCCATACCAAGTAGAGGCGTACTCGATCAAATTCAAATAAGTCCAAACCATGGAGATCGCAAAGGTGAGCTTGCATAGCTTCTCCAGAATTGGAATCGTCATGTACTCTTCAAAACGAAAGGTATGGCGAAGAATAATGAACAGCGTAATGATGGCCGCACAACCGGAGTACAAGGCACCGGCCACAAAATAAGGCGGGAACGAGGTGGTATGCCAGCCCGGTTGCTGCGAAACAGCAAAGTCGGTGGCCACAATCGAGTGCACTGAAACCGCCAGCGGAATGAGTAGGCACGCAATGGTGAGATAAGTAATACGAAAATTGGCCCATTGCCGATCGGTACCCTGCCACCCGACCGACAATAGACGATAAAAAGTACGTCGAAACCCAGTGGCGCTGTCACGACAGATTGCCAAATCCGGAATCATGCCGAAGTACAAAAAAATTACCGACGTGGTCAGATAACTTCCAATCGCCGTCGCATCCCACACCAAGGGCGAACTAAAATTTGGCCAGGTCCAACGCTCATTAGGATAGGCCACCACATAGTAGAATTGCCACACTCGGCCAAGATGCACCAGCACGAACAGACCGGCCGTCATGAGCGAGAAAGTGGTCATTGCTTCCGCAAAGCGATAGATGGGCTTGCGCCAATCCGCATGCATGATGTGCAGAATAGCCGACAACAAAGTGCCCGAATGGCTCATGCCGATCCAGAAAATGAAAGTAGAGATATACAAACCCCACACATGCGGGTTTCGCAACTCGGCAACGCCTAATCCCGTCTTATACTGATAAACCTCGCAAGCAACGCCAACACCAAATAGGGCTACCGCACTCAAAAAAATCACCCAGAAAATAGGCCGCGGTCGTTCCAAACTACGCAAAACGTCAGTATTGATTTTTGCCCAGGCGATATCCTCATTGATATCTTTACCTTTCGGTTCGAAACGTCGTTCGCCAATACTGTCTAATTCCTCAACGACCGTACTCACTTAAACTTCCGTCGAGCGGATACGCTCGAGATAGACCACGGAAGGATAAGTCCGCAATTCTTCGAATACCCGATAGCCACGTAATTTTTCCGCCCCGACGCTGGCAGCCCCGGCACCGGTGCCGGCTGCCTCGCCCGCTGCCGACATTTTTTCGTGCTTCATATCTTTTTTCTGCTTATCCGCGGAGAGTTCCACTTGTTGCGCTTTCCACATTTTCGCGACCGTCGACGAGCTATCGGCAATATTGCCAAAATGAATAGCGGAAGTCGGACACGCCTGAGCACAGGCGGTAACCACTTCACCATCCTGAACATTTCGTTTCTCCGTGCGTGCTTTGGATTTAGCTTCGGTCAAACGCTGCACACAGAAAGTGCATTTCTCCATGACCCCTTTACTGCGCACCGTCACATCGGGGCTTAGCTGTAACTCAAGCGGACTCGGCCACGCACTCTCAGGATAGTTGTACCAGTTAAAGTATCGAACCTTGTAAGGGCAATTCGCCGAACAGTAACGCGAACCAATACATCGGTTATAAACTTGGGAATTCAATCCGTCGGGAGTGTGATGTGTAGCGCCAACCGGACAGACAATTTCGCAAGGTGCCGACTCGCACTGCTGACACATCATAGGCAGGAACGCCGCTCCTTGCTCTGGAAACTCCTGGGTCGACTCCTCGCCCTCGCCCCAGTAGCGCTCGATTCGCAGCCAGTGCATGGCCTGACCTTCGAGGAAACGTTTTTTGCCCACCACCGGTAAATTATTTTCCGCATAGCAAGCGGTCGTACAGGCATTACATCCTGTGCAACTATCTAAATCGATCACCATCGCCCATTTATAGGGCGCGTCCTTATATTGATCGAGTTGCGGACGCCGCACCCGCAACTTCGACCAATTAGAAATTAAATTATCTAATGACAAACGGAGTCTCCTTCGCAAGATCGACTTGGTCAGCGGCTAATGTGGCCACTAGCTTTCTGCCCTGTTGAAGATTGGTTGCACCCTCATCCTTAGTGAAGCGCTCGTTTTGATCGGTCTTGCTGATTGCGACCCGCGTGGCATACAGAGCAAGTTCGCCCGTTTCTTGGTCAAATATTGGATCCAGAATTTTAAGCGGATTAACGCCCACATTAGTCGCGTAGCGACCGTAAGACTCATGCCCTTGCCCGATCGGAACCGCCACTGAACCTGGATGAATTCCCGGAATCAAGTACGCCTTGGCGCGAATCGAACCTTGTGCGGATTTGATGACCAACACATCGCCTTCATTAATTTGCAGTTGTTTGGCCGTGCTCGGATGTAACTCAGCCCAACTATCCCAAACCACCGTGGTTAAAGGATCTGGGGACTCTTGTAACCAAGACAAATTGGCGGGTCTACCATCCCGCATACTCGGCCGTACCGCGGGTATTAAGCTAAACGGATACGCGGCCTCTCCACTGGCCACTCCCTCAGCGGCGCCGAGCGACGGCTGGCGTACCAAATCCACATTGAACTCAATCGCAGGCAATGGCAATAAAGTGGCTGGCCGGCGCAACACCCCTGCGCTCAAAGCGTTCTCCCAGAACTCTTCGTCCTCAACCTTCGGATCAAACGCAGGCTTCGCATTAACCACCCCACTCTTCAAGTAGGCGTAGTAGTCAGGAAATGATTTATAGCTTTCAGGCTTTGCCTGTTTCAATAATTCCAGTAACGAATCGCCGAACGAGCGGGTTTCAGGGTGCAGTTTTTCCATCAGTGGTTGCTGAATGGATATTTCCATTCCATCACTTTGACTGGCGGCCACATGGGTGCCAAAATCTTCTAAAGGTGACATCAGCGGCAGCACCAAGTCGCAGTGCATCGCGGTCTCGTCGAGCTCAGTCACCCACGCGGCTTTAAACGGTACTTTCTGTAAATTATCAGCGAATCGCATAAAATCAGGCGTACTGTAAACCGGGTTAGTGCCATAAATTAGCAGTGAGCGAACTTCGCCCGCCCCCATCTGCGTATTGAGTTCCGCCAGCCCCTTAAAATTCCCTAGGGCCGGCGCCATTTGCGGAAACGGCAACTCCGCTGCCCGCCAAAGCGTTTTACCTTGGTTTTGCAGCACCACATTGAGCAACGCTATCGCCGCCATATTGTGTGATCCATGCGCATGCCCTTGCGGGTAGCGACCGGCCAACACCAAGCTCGGCGAATGCTCCCACAACATAGCGGCAATACGCGGAATCAAATCGCCGCGAACGCCGGTGATATGGCTAACCTCGGCCTGATTATAAGGTTCAACCGCAGCACTTAAGCTGGGCGACAAATTATTCGCAAATTCTTTGCGCTGCAAAAGCTCGCGCACCAGTCCCAAGGCCAGCACGCCCTCGGTACCCGGCGCAATCACCACCCACCGATCCGCATTCGCACCCGTCAATGTCATCTTAGGTTCTACCTGAACCAAAATGCCACGGCGGGCGCCCTTGCGAAACCGCGCGTACTGTCTCGCGGCCGCGACCGGCGAATCGCCCGCGCCCAAAAAGTCATTGCCAAAGGAGAGCACCAATCCTGCTTTGTCAATCAGTCCCACGGTTTGATCAACCCCAAACATCTTAAGATTGACCGAGGCCTCGACTGCGGTCGAGAGCGCGTCATAAACCACATAATCCGTCGCAGCACCGCTCTGCGGCATGGCTTTTAATAAAATCTGTAGATGACCACTGGTAGGCCCGGTCAACACCACGCGTCTGGCACCATGATCGGCGAAAGATGCCGTGGTACTCAGTAAACTCATCGCTTTTTCCCAAGTGGTTATCTTGAAGACACCGTTCTCCTTGAGCATCGGTGTTTTGAGACGATCAGGACTGTAATGGCCTTGAATCCCGGCCTGGCCGAGACCACAAATCTTGCCACCACTAATAGCCGATTGCGGATTGCCTTCGAGCTTTAAAATTCGCCCTTCGCGCACTTTCCCCATAATGCCGCAGGCCGATCCGCATTGGGTACAGGTGGACGCGTAATAGACGCCTACCCCAGGAACCACAAAACTTTCCGGTTGCACGTAAGACTGAACCAGTTCCACCCCCGACTCAATCGAGGTATTGCCGCAACCGCCAAGCACCGACGCTGTTCCGCCGAGACCCACTAGGTTTAAAAAATCGCGGCGGTTAACGCCACTTATGGCGCCATTTGCTGTCATCCCAATTCTGGTCATCAAGTCCCTCCCCCTGATATTAACTAACCTAGTGATGACATTGCCAACAGTCATTCGGCCCGTGGCCGGTTTTAAAACTTACCGCATCTATCCTATGCTCTTTCTCGTGACAACTGACGCACCATCCCATTGAAATAGCCTTAACGCGCCGCGCCGTCGTCATAGTCGCCACGTCTCCATGACAATAACCACACGCCTCTCGACTCGGACGGCCCTGATCAAAAATGAAACGTTGAATATGTCGCTCGTGATTAAACCGCACAAAATCCGGTAGATCGTGCACTTTTTTCCACGGAATCGATTCGCGACGATCCCAATAGGCCAATAAAGACTTAATACGGGGCTTATCTTTCACTGACTCGATCATATTATGACAACCAATGCACTTACTCAGGCGCGGAATGCCCGAGACAGCACTACGCCTCGCGTAGGTATGGCAGTACAAACAGTCGATTTCCATGCCACCGTTTTCACGGTTACCGGCATGTCGGTTGTGAGGGAATTCGATAGGTTGGGTCACGATGGGCCCTAATGCATTAAAACCGTCGGAAGTCTGACTACCGATGGGTCCGCCCTGCACGAAGGCATCCGCAAACACCAACCCCGCCGCCAAAGCGCCAGCCAAACTCCCACCTAAACACAATATTACGCTACGCAAGGTATACAAAGAATCTCCCCTGATGAAACACCTGGAAATTTCCCGACCACACCACAGGCAGGTGCTCAACACAACCACTACGCCTTAAGCTGACCGAGCAATGGTCACCCCGCCGCTTTTTTTAAAATACCCCTACGTTTTAGAACTTAAGATTCTAAAACGCAGGGTTCAGAATCTTAGGTTGTTGGCTTCTTCACAAACCCTAAGCAATAACCGTTAGGCGGAATCTCAGTGTCTCCAGGATAGAGTTTGCACTGATTAATGGCTTCGGTATTGGTCGGTTTATCTTTATTAACAATAAAATTAACGCACTTACTGCATTGCTTGTCAGCGTTAGGCTGACCCTGAAATTTCAGGGCAGCTCGAATTGCAGTATTCTGCTTTGCGGAGGCTCGACCGGAAAATCCAACAATCGGAATTACGGCCAGAGCCGTCATGCCTACTTTTAACACTTTGCGGCGCGAATGTTTCGCTTGATCTTCCATTTGAATCAACCTCGTTGTCGTAAACTATCGAGTGGCAAGAACCCGTCTGCAATCGCAGACGTCTGCATTATTAGGACGTACAGGCACCTCTGTCAACCCTCAAGAAGCCACATGAATATGCTATAATAATAAAGATCGCGACATAATGCCGCTAGACCCTCCCCATCCAGGATGAAATCGTTATTAGTACCTTAAGCATGTCGCCAGGTGCGCCTGTCCCAAGCGGCTTTCCGTCGAGCACTAATCCAACTCCCGCCAACTCAACTCGCTACCACGGGCGACGGCGCATAGTACAAGCCATATCGTTCGCACTTGCCATCCTAATCCCCGCCTCTGGCCTAATGCGCATTGACCCCGGTGCCGGCGCTTTGGTAGTGCTGGATCGTCAAATATGGTTTGCTGATTTCTTTTTGATTATTGGTTTATGGGTCATGCTCGCCAGCAGCCTAGTGATGCTCTACTCCATTGCCGGCACGGTGTTCTGTGGCTGGGTGTGCCCACAAAATATACTGTCCGAATGGGCTAACTTCATGACGCGCAAACTCCTCGGACGTCGCGCCAAAGTAGAACTAGACGGTAGTGCACCGATTGTCGCTTTGACCAAGAACAAGACGATTAACTGGATATTACTAGGGCTTTCATTACTGGCGGCATCCTTAATTGTGGCCATCGTGCCGCTGTTTTATTTTTACCCTCCGGCAACTATTTGGTCTTTCGTGACCTTCCAAAACGATTCGCACTTGGCGGGTTCGCTGCATTATATCTATTTTGTTTTTGTATTGATCATCTTGTTGGACGTGGCTTTTATTCGTCATTTTTGGTGCCGCTTCGCCTGCATTTACCGGGTCTGGCAGCATAGCTTTCGCACCCGCGAGACTCTGCATGTGAGTTACGATGCAAGTCGCTCCGATGCCTGTACCAAGTGCAGCTATTGTGTGAGCTCATGTTTCATTGAAATCGATCCGCGCAAGACCGCGGTGTACGACAGCTGCATCAATTGCGGTGAATGTGTGGATGCGTGCAATCGCATGCACAGTAAGTCTGGCAAGCCCGGACTGCTGACCTTTAAATTTGGCGAGACTTCCGAAAAATCGGCCGCGCGATCCAAATTCCGTGACAATGCGACTTCGTTGTTGGCACGCAGCAAATGGATGCTTGCGTTAGGAGTTTTTGGCGCAGTTTTGTTTAGTTGGGGCCTTTTTACGTGGGAACCACTCCACGTGGTGGTCTATCGCGCCGAAGTACAGCACCAGGCCGGGAATCGCGACTACCGCATTGCGATCACCAATAAGCGCTATCATCCCCGTGAGGTCCAGGTTCGCGTAGTAGGGCTCAAGGCGACGGACTATCATTTGTACGCCACTCATATCCTTATGCCGTCCGTTGGACATGAGTCCATTCGTTTATCACTCTCTAATCAATTAACCCATGGAGTGCACGCCTTTGCGGTCGAGGTCTGGGCTACCGACTGGCACGTACGGTTTCCGATACAGCATCTTGCGGAGCGGTAAATCAATGAACCCCTCGAATGATGACGAAGAAGCTAGTCCTGAGCCTATCTTAGGATCAGTCGAATCTCATTGGGGCACCCACGACGCGACCCATTTCGGTTATGAATCCGATGAAGACCGCAAATCCAAGCGTGGTCTAGAAGATTGGGAACTGGTCGAAAAAATACCGGAATCACAGCGACCCGTACCCTACTGGTTCCTGGCTGTGATACTGGTGGTGTTACTGGTGGGTGTGGGTTTAAGCTTTCCCTTCTGGGGGCTCCGGCCCGGTGATAACCGCCCCTGGCTAGACTGGGGTTTTTTGGTTGCGCTGGTCTATATTGCAGTCGCCGGCACCTTTGTCTGGCATATGGTTCGTATGTACGGATCCGCCCGAGCGGGTCGGTTAGATTCCGACCCTGAAAAAGATCAGCCCAACGACTCGCAATGAAGGCCCTATTCCCTGTCGCACTGGTGTTGGTGGGTTGCAGCGGCGGAATTCAAGAATCGCCCTCCCAAGAATGGCGGGACTTACAAGTTCGGGTCGAATCGCGCAGCTATAGCCCCATTCCCGGCATGCAGGAACTTCTGGTATTAGTGAATCGGAATCACACGCTGCCGGCCTGGGATTGTCGGGTGGACTTACGCACTGCGGACCAGGAGCCCTGGAAACAAGCAATCGAAGACGGTCATGTGGGAGTTTATCGACGTGCCGTAAAGGTGGATGCCCTGCATTCAATATTGCAGGTTTGGATCCGCACTGAAGGCACTCAAGCGGTACTTAAATTTCCGCTTAAGATCGCCTCATCGTAAGTGCCACGTTGATAAAGTAGGCCATCGAACCCACCGCCATAACAGTTCCGGCCACGGCAACTAAACCACCATACCAAGGATGAATTAGATGAATGGCTAGGGGGTCACGCGACAGCAAACAACCCTCCCAAATGCCGAACACCATTTGCACGGTGTAAAAACCATAGACCCCTACGGTCATCCACCAAAATGAGTGTTGCACTAAGCTTTGCGAATAAATGGGCTTCCCGCCTAGAATCGGCAGCAAATAATACGTGACGCCCATGACCAACATGACTACGCCGCCCACCAAATTCATGTGCGCGTGCGCCAGCGGGTCAATCATATGCCCAGGACCGCTTAAGGCACCGCCAATAGAATCAAGCCAAGCTCTAACGGGTGGCAGTACCTGCAACATGCCATGCATGGTGCCAATGAACAGCGACAGCGCGGAAACCGCTAAAAACTTAACCAGGCTCCGATGGTAAGCACCATCGGCATTGGTGTACTGGACGCTTATTCCTGAACCCGCTTGATACCCATATTAAAGAGTGCGGTCGACAGAATGATTCCACAGGTAAATAGCACTACCGGAATTAGCATATAACCGACATTCATGAAAATACTCCTACAATCGACACTTAACCATTACTAGGAATTTAACCTTACAAAATAAGATTAGCACGCTGAACAAAGCGTAGCAAAGTACCCAACCTGGCTTTATAAAATCCTGGCTACAGCGCGGTCCCAGCGGCCTTAAAGTGCAACACCACACCGCCGGCTTGGCGCGAAAGCACTTCAATCCTCGATCCTGCTTGCGCAAAATTACTCGCCAACGCGCCATTCAACGCGACATCTCCTAAGATGAGATAGGACACACCGCGCATCATTGCCAACTGGCTATCGGGATCTTTAGCCGCCGGCGGTAATGGCAGTCCATCGCATTTACAGGCGATCGAGGTACGTGCTGGCCACGAGCTTGCCACCAGAATCGGTGCCATCGGATGCCCGCCGCTCGCATCAGCCACACCCAAATTACTCACTCCCTCCACAAAATCGCTGATCAGCTGGTCTTCTACGGAGAGCCGCCGCAATTGGCCCGCATGATAGCCAATTTTGTTCACCTGCATGAATGCCGTGCAGATCAGCAGCAACAGTAGCCATAAGCCGCCTCGTTCTATCACCATCCCGCGCCCCGCAAGCGGCGCTAGCGCGCGCACTAACCACGGCGTTCCCGCATACAACAGGAGCGCAAACATCAACAACGCCCAAGTCCGATCTGCAGCCACCACCCCTAAACATACCGACAGCAGTAACACGCCCCCGGTCATAGTGGCCCACAGGCGTCGATACTCGTGCACCATTACCGCCAACGTTAAAATGCTTAAAACCGCTCCCAAAACCCAGTCCAAGCGCGACATCAATTCAATACGGCCGTTAAAAATAGCGGCGGCGCTCTCAACCGGATTCTCTCCCCAATTCATGCCGGACCATCCCAGCCGCATTGCCAGAACGAATACCACCACAATCGGAATTCCAATTAAGAAATATTCGCGATTGCGCATTTCTGGCGCTTTCTTCCACCAAGTCAAAAACAACATCACCGGGTAGGCGAGGCCTGCGGGATGCAAACTCACCGCAACAACACACGCCAAAATCTGCGCAAAAAACCATCCGCCCAATGCGGAGACTCGCTCATTCGTTAATTTCCGATCAAACCAGCTAGCCAGGGCACAAACTGCCAACAAAAAAGGTCCTGCTGCAAGCGAATTGATGCCATCGACGGTCAGCGGAGCAATCAGCAACAATCCTGTCGCTAGCAATGCGGCCTCGGCTTGGTCTTGCTGGCGGCACCATCGATACAACGCCAGCGCCGCAACGCCCATGACGAATAAGGTGAGGATTTTGGCAGCAATCACCTGACCCGGCCAAATGAATCCCAAGGGTAAAAATAAAATGGCGCGAGTATCGGGGGCCCCAAGAGTCAGCACGCCACTTGCCACCTGATCGCCAATGGACCAAGCCAATAACAGCGCCTTTGCACCTTCCTCCGTGAGTCCAAAGGGATCAGCGCGTAAAGTTAGCCCTACCAAAATAGCCCAGGGTAATAACCACAGAGCACCTCGGGAGCCGACGACGAACGCGCGAACTTGCGCCTTAAAGGGCACTCTGAATAGCGCCTTCAAGCTCGTTGTAAAGCATGGATCCCGCTTGCTGAAAACGCACCACGCCATGCTTATCGATCACAAAAGTCCAAGGATCTCCAGGCACACGGAAGGCTTTATATGCTTCTGGATTATCGTATTGATCCATGTGCAAAAAAATCATCTGGGTCTGATACTTTTGCATTAGCGATTTAATCATCTGTAACTGACGATCACAGGGCGTGCAATGCGCGGGGGTCGCGAACTCCAACAATATTGGCTTACCGCTGGCGAGCGCTCGATCAACCGAATACTGATACATCCGCTCGTCCGGCTGTCGATAGGTGGTAATACGCGATACATCGCCGCCCACATCCGCCAGAGTTTTGGTATGCACTTTTGGTGCAGCTTCCCCCAACTGCAAGGACATCGAGAGATTGTGCGACGAGCCCGGCCCTTGACCACAAGCGCCTAACAGCGCCGCCACTGCAAATCCTACCGCGTGTGCACTCCAAGTACGCATAACCTACGCCTTACCGCCGGTCTTAAATATGTTGTAACCCCAAATAATATTGGCGACCAAAACCAAGGTCCCAAACAATCCGACTCCCGCCATCAGATGCGACACCGTGTGTTCAACTTCTTGGCCTGGATCGTAACCTCCGATGACACCTGCCAGCGTAAACAAACCCACCATGCCCACCAAGCCGACGTTGTGCACCCAAAAATGCACTTTCACCAGCGGCAAACTATAGATTGGCCGATTCACCAGCCGCGGCACGAAATAATAAATCGCGCCGAATATCGCCATTTCAACCCATCCCAAAAGATTGACATGCCCATGTGCCAATAAAATTAATTTGCCGTGCGGCGCAGTGTCGACATACATCCTTAACGCAGGAATGCCGCCCATAATGGCGCCCCACGAGAAACCAATAATGGCGTACACGATGCACGCATACACAAATAATAGCGTGTAGCGCGTGTACTCGCGATCGTTGATACCGGGGTGAATTAGATTAGGGTCAGTCATTTTTCCTGCCGTACATCATGATACTGCGTCTTCCAAGCAGGAGGTGCCCAAGCTTCAGTCATTTTGTCGATAAAACCCGAATGTCCTTCCATCGGCAAACGGGCATCAGGAGACCCTCGCACCGCTTTGAGCTCAGACAAAAAAACCGCGAGCAAATGCAAATCTTTTTCGGGCAGGCGCGCAACATACTCAGCTCCCTTCGCCGTTCCATGTTCCATGGTGTGCGTCCGGTAAGTCGCTTCTGGATTGCGCAAAAAAGCATCTAAGTAAACAAACGAGCGTCGGGACCCTATGCCGTCCAAACTCACCCCATTGTTGGTGCCATTTCGCACCGCACGATGGCAGTTGCTACATCCTAGATCGCGAAACCGACTCGATCCAGTTAAACCCTCGGGTGTGAAGTCATAATGCGAGGTCGCCGCATACATCTTTTTACCGGAATGGATACGATAATTTTCCATCCCTATAAAGGCTACGATTGCGAACAATACAAACGAAATCGCGATACCGAATAAGACCTTTTCGCCGCGCTTTAATCCCGCTTTTTTCATGCCACTATTAAACCACTACAGCAAACACCACCCCTACTAAGTGCTGATAAACAGGCACTAGCATTCACTGAGTGGTCATAGGAACAACGTAATTTCCACCGGTGGATGTAGGTGCAGATGAAAGATACGTTGCAATATTAGCGATATCCGCATCAGTAAGATTTTTAGCCATTTTACGCATCATCGCGTAGGGGTCATTATTACGGCTCTCATCACGCCAATTATTTAGCTGATTGACCAAGTAGCTGTATTTTTGCTGACCAATGACGGGGAATAAGGGGGCAGCGCCACGCCCGTTGTAACCATGGCACGAACTACACGCCGACACCTTGCCAAGCACACCGTACTTTACAATGGCTTGCCCCAAATATCGTTCGCCTATTACCGTGCCACTTTCCTTAAGCTCCTTAAGATCAGACAGCTCCGCAGGTCCCGTTAGCGTATTCACATAGCCCGCCACGTCACGACGATCCTGCTCGCTCAATGCGCCCGCATAAACCACCATTACAGCCCCCGCTCCCCCCGGCACTCGCTTGCCTCCCGCAAGGTCCGACAACTGCTTAACCACATAAGGGAACCCAATACCGGCTAGACGCGGAGCCGCCAGCGCTTCCATTCCCCAGCCATTAGCACCATGACAAGTCATACAGGCCGGGATCGTGTCACCCTTGCCTTCCATAAAAATCTTTTTACCATTCGCGATGACTGCGCCCGGAAGGTAACTTTCTTCAGCTAGTGCACTGCACGAAAAAAACACAGCCGCACTTGCCAGCAGCCAATTCACAGCACTATTTCCGAAGAATATTCGCATCCAAATCACCTCTTTTTCACAGCCTTTCAACTCTACACCGGATTAGCGCGGAACGGAATCCTTGTTAACCACGATCCCGCCCTTCATTACAAATGTAACCCGTTGCAGCTGCGCGACATCCACCAGTGGGTCGCCCTCGACTCCCACCAGATCCCCATATCGACCCACAGCGATCTCACCCACATCCTGCGAGCGACCCAGCGCCTCAGCCGCCGTCACGGTCGCCGCCCGAATGGCCTGTAAGGGCGTCATACCCCACTGCACCATCGTGACAAATTGCTTGGCATTATCGCCGTTCGGATAAACCCCACCATCCGTACCAAAAATCATCCTCACCCCCGCCGCATTCGCCGCCTTAAAGCTCTCCCGCTGCTGACGTCCAATTTGCCGCTCTTTAGCCAACGATTCGGCAAAAACACCGTTTTTTGCACCCTCCGCGAGGATGTAGTCATCATTATAGATATCCATCGAAAAATAAGTCCCATGCTGCTTCGCCAACGCGAATGCCTCCTTATCCGCGAGACTGACATGTTCTACCGTGTCCACGCCGGCACGAATCGCGTCTTTGATGCCGGAAGTCCCATGCGCATGCACGGCCACCCGCAATCCCAGCAAATGCGCCTCATCGACCAACGCCGTCATTTCCGCCAAGCTATATTGCTGCCCCCCCACGCTATCGGTCTTAGACAACACGCCGCCGGTACCGCAAAATTTAATAACCTCAGCACCATACTTGTGCAGTTTCCGTACGGTGGCCCGAATCGCGTCTACGCCATCTGCAACCGCCGGTGCTGGCACGCTAAAGGAAGGCGGGAATTCGGTCGAATCGCAATGCCCCCCGTAGCACCGATGGCATAGGTCGCGGGCACAATCCGCGGACCGGGCACGAAACCCGCTTCAATACCTTGTTTAATAGCCACATCATCGTAATGATCGGACCCCACGTTGCGCACCGTTGTAAAGCCGGCTTCAAGCGTGCGCCGCGCGTTCGCAACCCCGACCACGGTCCAAAAATTATCCGTAAATTCAAGCGCTCGATAACCACTGTACCGAGGGTCCGCAGTCAGGTGTACATGCATATCAATGAAGCCGGGCAATAGGGTAATTCCGGGTAACTCCACCAAACCAGCGCCTTCCGGAATGGACGCGCCCTGCGCTTGCACCGCCACGATTCGACCGTCAGTAATTACTATCTGCGGCTTTTGAATGACTCTACCGGTCCCCACATCAAGCATACGATCGGCGGACACCACCACCGTGTCTGCGACCGCGCGCCCCGTGGGAACCGCCGAGAGGGCAAGCCCTGCGGAAACCACAAACCCTAGAAGTAACCCATTGTATCGCTGCACCTAACTCTCCTAAGATTTGACAGATTCGCGTAGCCGCTACGCCTACCTTAACGCGTCGGCAAATAATGATCTACCAGTAAGGCCACGAACAGCCATAGCAAATAACTCACCGAAAAATGAAACATGCGCATGGCAATGGCATCGCTCGGCGAGCGCTGTAACTGTATTGCATGCCACAAGAATCGCGCGTCCAATACCAGAGCCACCGCCATATAAAAATATCCGCTCATACCGATCAGGTAAGGCAGCGAGCTTGCCAGCATTAATGCCAAGGTATAGTACAGCACCGCTTTTTGCGTATAGGGCACGCCGTGGGTCACCGGCAACATGGGAATATCGACCTTGGCATACTCCTCGCGTCGCGCGATCGCGAGCGCCCAAAAATGCGGCGGAGTCCAAATGAATATAATCAGGCACAGCACTAAAGCATTCACCGCTATATGCCCGGTGACCGCCGCCCAGCCCAATAGCGGAGGAGCGGCACCCGCTGCGCCGCCGATCACAATATTTTGCGAAGTCGCTCGCTTCAACCAGAGCGTATACACGACGGCATAACCAATTAAGGAAGCGAATGTCAATGAGGCCGTGAGTAGATTCACTTTGCCGACTAATAGCAACATTGATAGGGCCGCCAAAATCAGCGCAAACCCAAGCGCCTCATTGAAGCTCAACCGCCCGGTTGGCAATGGCCGCGAGCGGGTACGGCTCATGCGCGCATCGATACCTCGATCTAGCGCATGATTAATTGCGGCCGCGCTCGCCGCAGCCAGCGCAATCCCCAGATTAGCAAATACCAATGTTGCGAAATCCGGCAGCCGAGGCGAAGCCAGCAGTGAGCCTACTATTGAAGTCAGAACAATCAGCGCAACCACACGGGGCTTAGTCAATTCGAAATAATCGCGCCAAGTTGCCACCCGTGACAAAGATTCAGCGGCCGTCATGGCGGAGCCTGCACAGTTCGCGGGGAGCGAACTGTGGGTAGCGAGCTCAACGCGAAATTGAGTGCCACGGTCGCCATCAACAATAGTGCGGCCGCCGCATTGTGAAGTGTTGCCAACCATAAAGGGAACCCCGCTAGTACCATCGATATTCCTACAATCAGCTGTAACTTTAGCGCGACTAACACCATAACCGCTGCGCGCGACTTAAGTTCCCGAAGTTGCAAACTTAAAATCGACGCCACTAACAACACCACAGTCGTAACAATCGCGCTTAATCGATGCGTCAGATGAATAGCAGTGCGCGCAGGAGTCGCAAGCACGCCGCCCTCGTAGTTGATTTGCGGACGCGCTGTGCTTGCTGCGACCGGCCCGCGTAGTGCCAACGCGAAGCCCTTCTTAAAATCACTCTCCGGCCACCACTGGCCCTGGCAGGTCGGAAAATCTGGACAGGCCGTCGCCGCATAATTGCTGCTGGTCCACCCACCCAATACAATTTGGCATCCGACTGCGAGCAAACCCACAGCTGCCGCAAGTCGCGCGACGGTCGAGCGCCGCGCATCGATGGGCGGTAGTTTTTTTTCGCCTCTAAAAACGGATAGCACTATCCACAATAGCAACGACAAGGTCGTGCAACCCAAGAGCAGATGTAAAGTCACCACCAGCGGCTTAAGTTGCCAAGTAACCGTAAGCCTGCCCAGCAGACCTTGGACCATCACGATTGACAATAAGCCAATCACTTGGCTTAAGGGCAGTAACCGCTGCCGCCACGCCACTCGCACAAATACTAGCGATACAATCATAAGACCCAGCATACCCGCCGCATAGCGATGCGCCATTTCACGCCAAGCCTTTCCCACCTCTATATTCGCGCTTGAAGAAGTGACGACCCAGTGACCATAACAACCCGGCCAATCGGGGCAGCCTAAACCTGAGCTGCTCAAACGAACATACGCGCCCAGCACGACAACCCCAAAACACCACAGCAAGGAGCTGACCGCTAAGATGCGAATAGCCCTCGCGCGACTAATTGAGGGGGCGCCAGATCTCATCAGAGACAACTAGCTGCGCACTCATCGCGACTCTCGCGCAGGACTCAATGCCAACGCCACCAAAGTACAAATAGCCCCCGACAGAAGGTAAGCGCCAGCGGCCATCAAACCAAAATGACTGGCTAAAGATAATGCAACAAAAGGTGCGAAGCCTGCGCCAAATAACCAAGCGAAATCCGCGGTTAATGCGGAGCCTGTGTAACGATGAGCGATTGGAAATCCGAACGCGATGGTGCCTGAGGACTGGCCGAAGGATAATCCCAGCAATACAAAACCGAGCAACATGAAAATGATTTCACCGGCCTCACCGCCGCTCAACAATTGCGGCGCGAAACCGCTAAAGGCGGCAATCGCGCCTGCCGTAACTCCCAACAGCGTGCGACGGCCCACCCGATCTGCAACTACGCCGGAGACGACAATGGCTACGACGCCCACTAAAGCGCCGAGCATCTCAATCACCAGGAATCGCGCCGGAGTCTGCTGCGTATACAACAGTACCCAGGATAAAGGGAACACGGTCACGGTGTGGAACAATGCGAAGCTTGCGAGCGGCGCAAATGCGCCGATCACAATATGCCGGCCTTCGGCCCGCAGCGTGTCTCGCACTCGCGAAGGGTGTAGGGCAAGCGCTTCAAACTGCTGCGCAAATTCCGGCGTCTCAACCAAACGAAGCCGCGCAAACAACGCGACCACATTGATTGCAAAAGCGACATAGAAAGGATAACGCCAACCCCAATCAATAAAATCTGCCGCTGGTAGCGTCGATACGAAGTAAGCAAACAAGGCGCTTGCGACCACCAAACCTAGGGGCGCACCCAGTTGCGGAATCATGGCATACCATCCGCGACGATTCTCAGGAGCGTTGATTGCCAATAGCGACGCGAGTCCGTCCCACTCACCGCCCAGTGCTAAGCCCTGCCCAATACGAAAAATAACTAGCAAAACGGCGGACCCGGCTCCAATCTCCGAATACCCCGGAAGGAACGCAACTGCAACCGTGGAGACTCCCAGCAATAACAAGGTAATCATGAGCTTGACGCTTCGCCCATAAGTGCGATCAATCGCAATAAAAATCACGGTGCCGAGCGGACGAGCCAAAAAAGCCACGGCGAATATAGCGAATGACATCAGCGTGCCCGACAACGCGTCGAGATACGGGAATACTAGCTTCGGAAACACCATGACCGAGGCAATCGCATATACAAAAAAATCAAAGAATTCTGAAGTTCGCCCGATAATGACCCCGACCGCAATTTCACCCGGCGTCGGCTCTTCGTGACTCAAATTAATGGGATCCGTTGAGGGCGAAATCACTCAGTCCACCTCGTGATCACAGGCCCCAATATTGAATATTTATAGCGCGATAATTCGCGGCGCTTGCTGTAAAATAAAGCCATGCTACGTATTGTAGGGTTTTAATAGTGCAGAGCAAGCGATTCATCTTGAGCACTGGGTTTATCGCAACATTATTGTGCGGATGCCACACCGTGGTCTTGAATCCATCGGGGGATGTCGCTAATCAACAACGTGATTTGTTGGTCTCCTCGACCGCACTGATGTTGGTCATCATTATACCGGTAATCGTGATGACGCTAGTGTTTGCATGGCGCTACCGTCATTCAAACCAGCAGGCCCGCTACGAGCCGAACTGGGACCATTCGATTCATCTGGAATTAATGATTTGGGCCGTACCGTTGCTGATTGTCATTGCCTTAGGTGCTCTGACTTGGGTCGGTACTCACATGCTAGATCCGTATCGGCCTATAGATCGTATCAAAGCGGGGGTGCCGATATCTCGCAAAGTTAAACCTCTTGAAGTGGACGTCGTTTCGCTCAACTGGAAATGGCTGTTTATTTATCCGCAATATGGCATCGCAACTGTGAACTCGATTGCCGCACCGTTAGACCGGCCTATAGAGTTCAAGATTACCTCCGCGTCAGTCATGAACTCACTATTTATTCCTGCACTGGCCGGTCAAATCTACGCCATGCCCGGCATGGAAACGCAACTACACGCAGTCGCCAATAGGGTGGGGGACTACCGAGGATTCTCCGGCAATTTCAGTGGCGAGGGTTTCTCCGGCATGCACTTCTTGTTTAAGGCAATGCTAGAAGCCGACTTCGACCGGTGGGTCGCGCGAATTAAAACCAGCGGTAGCGCACTGCAATTTGCAGAGTACCAAAAACTTACGCTACCGACCGACAAACAACCACTCCTAGAATTCGCGACTGTCGACCCACAACTTTATCGTGCAATCCTTCATCGCCGTACGAGCATCCCATGAGCGCACTACTTGGCCGTCTTTCAATAGATGTTTTCCCGATCCACGAGCCGATTTTGGTAGCGACTTTCGCAGGCGTAGCGCTCGGCGGTATTACACTTGTCAGCACACTCACTTATTTTCGCCTTTGGGGTTACCTATGGCGAGAGTGGTTTACCACCATTGACCACAAGCGCATCGGCATTATGTACATCGTGATGGCATTTGTAATGCTGTTTCGCGGGTTTACGGATGCTATGCTCATGCGCGCGCAGCAAGTTATGGCGTTCGGTGGATCTGAAGGATTCTTGCCAGCACATCACTATGACCAAGTGTTTACAGCGCACGGCGTGATCATGATTTTTTTCGTAGCGATGCCGTTTGTTACGGGACTCATGAATTTTGCGGTGCCACTGCAAATCGGCGCGCGCGATGTGTCCTTTCCGTTCTTAAATAACTTTAGTTTTTGGATGACGGTGGTGGGTGCACTGTTGATGAATATATCGCTATTCGTCGGCGAGTTTGCGGGAGCGGGTTGGCTCGCATACCCACCACTATCCGGCATCGACTATAGTCCGGACGTCGGCATCGATTACTACACGTGGGCGCTGCAAATTGCGGGTGTCGGCACACTATTGTCAGGCGTCAACCTCATTGTAACGATTATTAAGTTGCGTGCTCCGGGCATGACCATGATGAAAATGCCAATATTCGTATGGACTGCACTATGCACCAACGTACTCATTGTCGCGGCTTTTCCCATTCTGACCGTGGTGCTGGCGCTACTTAGTCTCGACCGCTATGCCGGGACCCATTTCTTCACCAATGATTTGGGCGGCAATGCAATGATGTACATCAACCTCATTTGGATTTGGGGGCATCCCGAGGTTTACATACTCATTCTGCCACTGTTCGGTGTTTTTTCCGAAGTTACCGCGACCTTCTCCGGGAAAAAAATCTTTGGTTACACCTCCATGGTGTACGCCACAGTGGTGATTACCATCTTGTCCTACTTGGTCTGGCTGCATCATTTCTTCACTATGGGTTCAGGAGCCAGCGTCAACTCGTTCTTTGGTATCACGACCATGATTATCTCAATTCCCACCGGCGCAAAGATATTCAATTGGCTGTTCACCCTCTACCGCGGCCGAATTCGCTTTGAATTGCCGATGATGTGGACCTTGGCTTTTATGGTTACCTTTGTGATCGGTGGCATGACTGGAATACTACTCGCAGTACCCCCTGCTGATTTTGTACTCCACAACAGTCTATTTTTGGTTGCGCACTTTCACAATGTCATTATTGGCGGCGTTGTGTTTGGTAGTTTTGCGGGAATTAGCTACTGGTTCCCCAAAGCCTTCGGCTTTAAGCTCGATTTCTTCTGGGGCAAGATGTCATTTTGGTTCTGGGTCATCGGTTTCTACTTGGCATTTATGCCGCTTTACGTGTTGGGACTGATGGGCGTCACTCGACGCTTGCGTCAATTTGATGATCCGTCCTTACAAATTTGGTTCATCATTGCGGCGATCGGTGCCACGTGCATTGCGATCGGCATACTATCTTTTGCCATCCAGGTGTTTGTTAGTATTCGCAGGCGCAATGAACTGCGCGATCACAGCGGAGATCCTTGGGATGGCCGGACGCTGGAATGGTCCACCGCTTCACCGCCGCCATCTTATAACTTTGCGTTTACGCCTGTGGTACACGATAACGATGCCTGGTGGGATATGAAACAGCGTGGCTTTCGCAGACCCGCCTCAGGATTCAACGCCATCCACATGCCGCGTAACACCCCCGCAGGCCTATTGCTGGCAGCCGTCGCTGGCATTTTCGGTTTTGCCATGGTTTGGCATATTTGGTGGTTTGCTAGTTTAAGTTTTTTAATCCTGATCAGCGGAGCGATATTCCACACCTTTAATTATGACCGCGACTTTCACATTGCGGCTATGGTCGTAGGACATACTGAAGATGCACGCACGCAAGAGTTGGCGCAGTCCCCCGCATGACCTACACCAAAGTGACCACCACCAGTGTCGCTGGATCTGACTCTCCGGCCATAGAGTTTGTTCAGCTCGTTGAGCATGAACATCCGCCCGGGACCAGCACCCTGCTGGGCTTTTGGATCTATCTGATGAGCGATTGCTTGCTTTTTGCTGGTCTGTTTGCGACCTTCGGCGTGTTAGGCGGAAGTTACGCCGGCGGCCCTACTCCCAAAGAAGTGTTCGAACTGCCCTTGGTGGCGCTTAACACTTCCATGTTACTTCTGTCCTCGATCACCTACGGATTCGCCATGTTGGCGACCCACCAACAACGCATCGGTAGGACACAATTCTGGCTAATCATCACAGCCTTGTTTGGTGCTGCCTTTGTCGGCATTGAACTATATGAATTCGCGCATTTGATTCACGACGGTGCCACTCCCCAACGCAGCGCTTTTCTATCGGCTTTCTTCACGCTGGTCGCAACCCACGGTTTGCACGTAACGGTGGGCTTGATTTGGATGATGACCCTCATGATCCAAGTAGGTCGCGGTGGCCTTAACCTTGCGAACGTCCGGCGTCTGACTTGCCTGAGCATGTTCTGGCATTTTTTGGACGTAATTTGGATATGCGTCTTCACTTTTGTCTATCTATTAGGGACGCTCCGATGAGTGATCACGCGGCGGTGAAGAATCACGCAGCGCCACACGCTAACTTTAACCACGGCTCTTTGCGGGGTTACCTAATTGGTTTTACGCTATCAGTGATACTGACGGCGATACCTTTTTGGCTGGTGATGAGCGGTGTAATCAGCAATAAACTAACAATAACGCTCGTGATCATCACCTTGGCCGTGATACAAATCGTGGTGCACATGGTGTATTTCTTACACATGGATTTTCGGTCGGAGGATGGTTGGTCGATGATGGCGCTACTCTTTACCGTCACATTAGTGGTGATTGCGATGATCGGATCGCTCTGGATTATTTACCATCTGAATTCGAACATGATGCCAGGGGATATGAGTCAAATGCCTTGAGACGTGCGCCACAGACTTTGGTATTTATGGGTGCGCTTGGTACCTTGTGCCTAGCGACGCTTTTCTTAGGGTTTTGGCAACTGGAGCGTCGGGTCTGGAAGTTACGACTCATTGAACAAATCACCCAGCGTCTCCAGGAAGCCGCTACTGATGCCCCCGGACCTTCCGAGTGGCCCCGCATTACGCCTCATGATGCCTATCGACGAATCCGCATAACCGGACAATATCTTAATGATCGCGAAACCTTAGTCCGTGCCGTCACTCGTCTAGGACCAGGTTTCTGGGTAATGACACCGCTACGCACGCTTCAAAACTATACCGTGCTAGTCAATCGCGGCTATGTGCCGCACCGCTCTGCGCTGCACATCAATGGCATTACCGAAGTGCGTGGCTTGCTGCGGTTGAGTGAACCTAAAGGCGGTTTTTTACATTCCAATAGTCCGGCAACGAATCAATGGTACTCGCGCGATGTGCTGGCGATGGGCGCAGCACAAAAACTCTCCAGACTCGCACCCTTTTTCATCGATGCTGAGGCATCACCTGGCGCGATCAGCGAGCAGGCAGTGAACAGCTCAGCCGCCAGTGTCAGTGTCAGCGCCAGCGCCCGCACCGATACAGCCGCTAGCGCACCCATTGCACCGGTCGGTGGGCTCACCGTCATTAGGCTTCCCAACAATCACCTGGTCTACGCATTTACGTGGTTCACGCTGGCAACCATGCTCGCCGGCGCGGTGATTTACATTGGCCGCCTCCGTCAATGATAACGCTTAGCCATCGCCTCCAATGCAACCGGCTTGAGGGTATCAGCTTGACCTGCGCAGCCAAAGGCCTCGAAGCGTAACTTACACAGATCGAGTGCCGCCTTACGCGCCGCGATCAAAAATTTACGCGGATCGAATTCGCTGGGATCCTTAGCCATGGACTGGCGCATCGCACCCGTCATCGCCAAGCGAATATCGGTATCGATATTGATTTTGCGCACGCCGCTCTTAATGCCGCGCTGGATCTCTTCCACCGGTACGCCATAAGTTTCTTTAATGTCACCGCCGTATTTGCGAATAATGGCGAGCCAATCCTGGGGCACACTTGAAGAGCCGTGCATAACCAAATGGGTATTAGGAATACTGGCATGAATGGCCACGATACGATCCATCGCCAGGATATCGCCCGTAGGTTGCCGGGTGAACTTATAGGCCCCGTGACTCGTTCCGATGGCAATCGCCAGGGCATCCACCCCGGTTTTAGCCACAAAGTCCTTCGCCTGCACCGGATCAGTCAGCATCATATCGTGCGTCAGCACTCCTTCCGCACCCACGCCGTCTTCCTCACCCGCTTGGCCGGTTTCAAGCGACCCTAAGCAACCTAATTCACCTTCCACCGAGACCCCGATCGCATGGGCGGTATCACACACCCTACGGGTAACCTCGACGTTATATTCATAGCTCGCCGGAGTTTTAGCGTCTTCTTTCAGGGATCCATCCATCATGACGCTGGTAAACCCGGAGCGAATCGATTGTAGGCATACGCCAGGACTTGCGCCGTGATCTTGATGCAGAACAACCGGTATATCCGGGTGCGACTCCACCGCCGCGAGCACCATGTGCCGCAAATAGGCTTCACCGGCATACTTTCGTGCACCGGCCGAAGCCTGCAAAATCACGGGACTACGCACCGCCTGTGCGGCCTCCATAATGGCCTGAATCTGCTCCAAATTATTAACATTGAAGGCCGGCACACCGTAACTATGTTCGGCAGCATGGTCTAACAATTGACGCAGCGAGATAAAGGCCATGAATCAGACTCCTAAGCGAAAAAAGCATGAGCTTACCAGGTTCAAATGATTAATAGCCGTATAATCTTCAGCGCGCGCAAACACAAGGATTCGCATGGATACCCCGCTTTATGAACACTCTCCCAGCCACACACTAACGCAATTGCGCGAGCCATTAGCAGTCCTCGACGCGACGGTTTCGGACCCCAACGCGCGCTTCAGCGCCTCGCAAATGCTCAACGACCTTCAGCAACTGCTACGCAGCGCCAAGGCGCACAATGCACCCGCGGAAACACGCCAAATATTGATTCTGATGGCGGTGGTAGAATCCAAATTCAACCAACCTGCCAAAGCACGCGATCTCCTATTGGAGGGACTTGCGATTGACGCAGGCCAATCCGATCAGCCCGATCAGCCCGATCAGCCCGATCA
>JAYVYN010000023.1:0-10483 GCA_043784265.1 Gammaproteobacteria bacterium
TGCGGGCGATTAACAGCAAGGTAGAGCAGGAGCAATTACGCCAAGCGGCGGATAATAAACTTAAGACCGTTGAGTCCGAGCAAAAGCAAAAGGTCGCGATAGCCGAGGCGGAAGCATCAGGCGTAAGAGCCACAGCCGATGACGAGGCGTATGCCAAACTTAAGGTCGCGACCGCTGAAAGTGAATCCCTTAAGATTCAAAATGCCGCGCTCGTTCATAGTAAGGACGCGTTAGAGCTCCGGCGTATCACCGTTGAACAGACAAAAGCGAAGACATGGAATGGGCAGCTCTCCAGCGCGGTTTACGCAGGTGCGTCGATTCCGTTCTTGAACGTCAAATAGTACGCTCGCGTTGAAAACCTTACGCTTCAGCCATTACAATCTCCGCGCTCCGCGTGAATTGCTGGACACCTTGCGCTCGTTCTATACGGAGGTCGTGGGTCTGAACGTCGGTGATCGACCGCCGCTTACAAGTTTTGGATACTGGCTCTACGCGGGTCAGCAAGCGGTGTTGCATCTATCAGAGGCCGCACGCGGCGAAGTCCGACCAATCGATGCGGCCAGCACTTTTGATCATGCAGCTTTCAATTGCATTGGGCGAAAAGATTTTGAGTTTAAGCTCGCTCAATTGGGTATTCCGTATGAAGTTGCTCACGCTCCACAAACGGGCCAGGCTCAGCTGTTCTTTAAAGATCCCGCTGGAAATGGCGTGGAACTGAATTTTTCGGGCACCGACGCCCCACCTACTCGTTAGCGAGCAATTGAGAGATGCAATGATTCTTCGTGCCGCCGATCCAACCGATTTTCCCGCTGTCCTAGCGCTTAATAAGGAGTCCGAGATCTTCTTAAGTCCGTTGTCTATCGCGCAACTCGTGGCATTACACGAAAAAGCGGCACTTCATCTGGTTAGTGAGCAAGCCGGGGAAGTTACGGCATTCTTACTGGCTCTTCGCGAGCACGTCGTATACGACAGTGTTAACTACCAATGGTTTGAAAATCGATTTCCATCCTTTCTTTACATAGATCGAGTGGTTGTGGGCCGATCGGTTCAAGCAAAAGGCACCGGCGCATTGATGTATAGGCAGGTCTTTGCGCACGCAGAGCAGTACCAGGTGCCGCTAATCACCTGTGAGTACGACATCGATCCACCCAACCCTGCGTCCGCGCATTTCCATACTAAATTTGGGTTTCATGAAGTGGGTCGCCAATCAACCGGCAATGGTAAGAAACAGGTATCGCTGCAGGTGGCAGAGACTAGATATGCCATTCTTTAGCTCACTCCTAAATTTGATTCCATGACCCAAGCTACTTATCGCGGTGCGACCGACGCGGATTCTTCCGCAGTCGCAATGCTCGTCGAACGCTACTGGGCCTTCGAGCATATCGAAGGCTTCGAGTCGAAACGTGTCGTTTCGTTGTTGACCGAAATCTTAGGTACCCCAGAGCACGGCGCGATGTGGGTCGCAGAAAAGGAGGGCCAATTGATCGGTTACCTACTTGCGGTTTATCTATGGAGTCTTGAATATGGCGGCATGATGGCGCAAATCGACGAGTTTTTTGTACTACCCGAGATTCGCTCTGGTGGCATCGGCACTGGGTTGCTACGATACGCTGAGGCTGAAATGACCAGCAGTGGTTTGGTGCACCTTGAGTTGCAACTGGCGGTCACTAATATTAGAGGACGTATTTTCTATCGACACCACGGATTCCATGAACGCGCCGGTTACGAATTGCTTGACAAATCGCTTAGGTAGCACGAGACGTCGGTAGCCCAATCGTAGGCAACCCATAACTTTAAGTTTGCGAATTTAGGGGTGATCGCGCTATTGTGCCGGGCACTATGAAACTCACAAAACCTTACTTACTTTTTCTCGGTGAAAGCCATTCCTTAGGCGAGTGTAAAACTGCGGCGGGCCTACGTGATTGGTGCCGCAACGACGTCGTCGGTCAGTATTCACTGCCCGCCGGCACGGTGGATCTCGGCATTGCGCGGCATACACCGGAATCCGCCTACGCGGCGGGTGCGCGTTCAATGGTCATCGGCATCGCGCCGGTGGGAGGCGCCATTCCGCCTGCATGGTGGCCGGCATTGTTGAGTGCTATCGAAGCAGGTCTCGACATTGTTAGCGGCATGCACACGCGTTTAAAATCGGTGCCGGGGCTCGCCGCCGCCGCTGAGCGACGCGGCCGGAATCTGTTCGATGTGCGTCATTCTGATCAGGTGTTCTCCGCGGCTTCGGGCTTGAAGCGGACCGGCATGCGAGTTTTAACCGTGGGCACAGATTGCGCGTTGGGCAAGAAATACACTGCGCTGGCGTTGACCAAGGCATTGCAAGAAGCTGGCCGGGCCGCGACCTTTCGCGCGACGGGCCAGACCGGCATCATGATTTCCGGGAGCGGTGTCGCAATCGATGCAGTGGTGGCGGACTTTATCGCAGGCGCGGCTGAATGGCTGTCGCCCAATAATAAGCCGGATCACTGGGATGTGATCGAAGGCCAAGGTGCGCTCTTTCATCCGGCTTATGCAGGGGTGACCTTAGGGCTAGTGCATGGATCTCAGCCGGACGCACTGGTGCTATGTCACGATCCGTTGCGTACTACCATTGATGAATATCCACACTGCCCGTTGCCTACCTTACGCGAGGCTATGGACCAATATTTAACGGCTGCTCGAATCACTAACCGCGCGGTGCGTTTTGTCGGTATTAGCCTGAATACCTCGAAGCTTACCGATGAGCATCGCAAACGCTTAACGGTCGAACTAGAAAAAGAGTTCAAGCTGCCCGTGATTGATCCCATTCGCGAGGGTGCTGCGCGTATCGCCGCGCGAATGGTGCAAAATTTTCCCGGATCCGCCGCATCAGCGAGCCCCGCCACACCCGCGCGAGCCCCCTCATGAGTTTACCCATCGCGATAAAGCTTAAGCTCGAGCGCGAGACCTGGCCCTACAAGGTGCCGTTCGGTATCGCGCGCGGTGCTGAAGTTGCGTTAAACATTATTGTCGTGACCTTGACCGGCAGCGACGGCATCGTGGGTCGCGGCGAAGCGGCGGGCGTGGACTACGATGGCGAGACCGTCGCGTTGATGAGTCAGCAAATAGAAGCATTTCGTGCAGATGTCGAAGTCGGTATCGATTTTAATTCACTCGCGACTCGCTTGCCGCCGGGCGGTGCTCGTAATGCACTCGACTGTGCATTGTGGGATATGACCGCACGCCGTCGCGAAGTGTCGGTGTGGGAGATGGCAAATATCACTGATCCAAAACCACTGACCACGAGTTTCACCTTAGGAATTGATACCGACGATGCCACGCGCGCCGGTGCGACTCAGTATCGCGATTGGCCGCTGTTAAAAGTTAAAGTCAATCACGAACGACATATAGAAGTGATCCGCTTGGTGCGCAAAGCCGCGCCCAATGTTCGCATCTTGATTGACCCCAATCAGTCGTGGACGGTGGAGTTACTCAATACCCTTGCTCCCGAATTGCACGCGCTGGGTGTGGTATTGATTGAACAGCCGGTGGCGCGTGGCCAGGACTCTACTTTAAGCAAATACACGGGAAAAATAAGGCTCGCAGCCGATGAGTCGGTGATCGACCGACGTAGCTTGCCCGCGATTCGCGACTACTATCAAGTCGTGAACATCAAGCTGGATAAAACTGGGGGCTTGACCGAAGCGCTAGCATTGGCGCGCGAAGTGCGACATTTAGGAATGGCAGTCATGGTGGGATGTATGGCGGGTACCTCGCTCGCCATGGCGCCTGGAATGGTGGTGGGGCAGTTGGCGGAGTTTATTGATTTGGATGGTCCGCTACTGCATGGTAAGGATCGAACCCCTGGCATTGAATATCATTTAGGGCGGATGCAATTGCCACCGGCGGCGCTGTGGGGAGGCGCGGGGTCCTGAACTCGACCACCGAACCGCAGGGGACTTTGGAGGTTGCACTGGCGCACGCGACGCGCTTGTTGGCGCAGAGCCCTAACCTTGCAGTGACCCAAGCGCAAGAAATTCTTAATGCAGTTCCGGGACATCCGCAGGCCCGGCTTATTTTAGGCGCGGCGCGACGTTCGCTTGGAAATACTCGAGCGGCATTGGAGGTGCTGGAGCTTTTAGCTCAAGAGCAACCGCAGTCGATGCCCGTGCATTTAGAGTTGGGCGTTGCGCGTAGCGAAGCCGGTTTAAGTGTTGAAGCGGTCGCGTCGTTTTTGCGTGCGACGCAATTGAAACCGGATTCTCCCGATGCGTGGCGACTCCTCGCGGATCAGTGGGATGCCAACGGAGATTCGCAGAGAGCGGATGCGGCGCGTGCTCGTTATCTAAAAACGGCCACCAAAGATCCGCAACTACTTAAATGTGCCGCTGCCTTAGTTGAGAACAACTTGCCCGAGGCCGATGCCCTGTTGCGAGCACATTTACAAAGAGCTCCGAATGATGTCGCAGGTTTGCGGATGTTGGCCGAAGTCGCTGCGCGATTGCGCAGGTACGGAGATGCGCAGGAATTGTTAGAGCGTTGTCTGAAGTTGTCCCCGAGTTTTGACGCAGCTCGCCACAATTATGCGGTGGTGCTCAATCGTCAGGGTAAGGCCGCCGCGGCGTTGCCGGAGGTGCAAAAATTGTTGGCGAAGGAACCGCGTAATCCGAATTACCGTAATCTCAACGCGGCGGTGCAAGCGAATCTCGGTAATTACAATGAATCCATTGTGGTGTACGAGGCGGTGTTAAAAGAGTATCCCGAGCAGCCGAATATTTGGATGAGCTATGGGCATTCATTAAAGACCGCGCGGCGTCAGGAGGAGAGTATTGCCGCGTATCGACGGGCGATTGCCCTTAAGCCCAGCCTAGGCGAGGCTTATTGGAGCCTGGCGAACCTTAAGACGTTTCGGTTTACGGATGAGGACGTGGGGGCGATGGACGCTCTGCTTAAGGGGGCGAACGTTGTTAAGGGGACGGACCTCGATGAGGACGAGCGGGTGAATATTGAGTTCTCGTTAGGGAAGGCGTTTGAGGATCGAGCGCAATATAAAGAGTCGTTCGAGCATTATCAGGCGGGTAATGATTCGCATCGTCGTCGGCATCCCTATAGCGCGGATGAAAATACGTCCTTCGTGCGGCGTTCGATGGCGGTGTTTACGCCGGAATTCTTCGCGGCGCGCGTGAGCGGTGGAGACCCGTCGCCAGATCCGATTTTTATTGTGGGACTGCCGCGGGCGGGTTCGACGCTGATTGAGCAAATTTTGGCGAGTCACTCCTTGGTGGAGGGGACGATGGAGTTGCCAGATATTCCGCAGATTGCGCGTGAGCTTGCGGATCGGGAGGCGAATGAAGGTGATGAAGCGGGGTTCCTACGCACTGTTTCGTCGTTGAGTGCGGCGGAGTTGCGCGGGCTGGGGGAACGTTATATGGCGAGCACGCGGGTGCATCGTAAGACGGGCAAGCCTTTTTTCATCGATAAAATGCCGAATAACTGCCTGTATGTGGGGCTGATTCAACTCATCTTACCCAACGCTCGGATCATTGATGCGCGGCGCCACCCGTTGGGGTGCTGCTTTTCGGGGTACAAGCAGCATTTTGCGCGTGGCCAAAATTTTACCTACGGCCTTGAGGATATAGGGCGCTATTACGGGGACTACGTACAGCTTATGGACCATGTCGAGAGGGTGCTGCCGGGGCGGGTTCACCGCCTGTTCTACGAGGACATGATCGAGAACACGGAGGCTGAGGTGCGTCGACTCCTGGATTACTGCGGTTTGTCGTTTGAGCCTGCGTGTTTGAAGTTCTATGACAACACCCGCGCGGTACGCACGGCGAGCTCGGAGCAGGTGCGGCAACCGATATTTCGCCAGGGTGTGGATTTTTGGCAACATTACGAATCTTGGCTGGCGCCGCTGAAAGAGGCGCTCGGGCCGGCGCTTACCTGTTACCCTGCCGCAACGAAAGTCGCGCAGTAGCTAAAATTGGGGTATCTTTCAGTCCACAGGTTACTTTAAGTTTGTTAAGGGATAGGGGAAATTATGAATCGTCGTTCAAATAACTGCGTGTCGCGTGTAAGCCAGCCCATTGCTGGATTCAGTCGGGGTCAGATTATGCGGATACCATTGGCCGCCGCGATATCTGCGATTCTAGCGGGTGTACCGGTCGCTTATGCGGCAGAGCCTGAGTCCAATACGTTAGAAGAAGTCGTGGTGACGGCGCAGAAAAAGAGCGAGAACCTTCAAGACGTGCCCATTGCGATCATCGCGCTTGGCACGCAAAAGCTTGAGGAACTGCATGTGCAGAGCCTCGACGATTACGTGAAATACCTGCCGAGCGTCTCCTATAGCCGCGGTCAGGGTCAGGGCGGCAACGGACAACCGGGTTCATCGCATGTCTACATGCGCGGCGTGGTCTCCGGTGCCAACGAGAACCACTCCGGATCTCAGCCGAGCGTCGGCACCTACCTGGACGAGCAGCCGGTGACGACCATTGACGGTACGGTCGACGTGCATGTCTATGACATTGCTCGCGTAGAAGTGCTTGAGGGCCCGCAAGGCACTTTATATGGAGCCAGTTCTCAGGCGGGCACCATTCGTATCATTACCAATAAACCCGATACATCTAAGTTCTCGGCGGGCTACGATGTCGGAGCTAACCAGATCAACCACGGAGGCGCTGGCTATAGCGCGGAAGGATTCGTGAATTTGCCATTAAGTCCAGTCGCGGCGATCCGCCTAGTCGGTTGGATAGAACACGATGGTGGGTTTATTAGCAACGTTGCCGGCACCAACGCTGCGGCGGGTATTGTAAACGGGGTGCGTACTTTTAATACCTGGAGCGGTCAAACTATAGCGGCCGACGGAAGCGGTTCCGGGAAGCCACCGTATGTCGTGCCGACGAATGGCGTAATTGGCGCCGGTGCGATCAGCAACGCAGCCTACCGCAAGAATAACTATAACACCGCCGACACCAAGGGGGGTCGCGCGTCGCTCAAGCTATCCCTCGGGGACAGCTGGTCGGTCACCCCGACCGTGATGGGACAGTCGGTGAACAGCGAAGGATTCTTCGGCTACGATCCTGCTGTGGGTGATTTGAAGGTTACGCATTTCGGACCAGAGAACTCTCAGGACAGCTGGATTCAGACTGCGCTTACGGTTGAGGGTAAGGTTGGTAATCTCGACATGGTGTATGCCGGCGCGTACATGAAGCGCAATACTCATTCGATCGCGGACTACAGCGACTACTCGTTTTTCTATGACAATTTAGTTGGTTCCGGGGCGTACTGGACCGGCAACAACGGCAAGGCAGTCATGCCACAGGAACTTGTTGTTTCGAAGGGCTATTTCGAGAAATTTAGTCATGAGCTGCGCTTTTCAACTCCCCAGCAATATCCAGTCAAGGCCACATTTGGCGGGTTCATTCAGCGCCAATTGCACGATATATACGAAAATTATGTGTTACCCGGGTACGGATTCGTAAACTCAGGTGGCGGTGGAAATCCAGCTGGGTTTGCCGATGCGCTGTCGATTCCGTCGACCCCTGGCAACTCGATCTGGCTCACCGACGAACAGCGTATTGATCGCGACCAGGCAGTATTTGCACAGTTGACTTGGGATATGACTTCGCAACTGTCGGCAAATGTAGGTTATAGACATTTTAAGAGCGACAATACGCTCGTGGGCTTTTTTGGGTATTCACTTGCAATAGATAACATATTTGGGCCAACCAGTTCCGGCATGCTGCAATGCTTCACGCCTGTAATCAGGGTTAATGGCACACCGTGCACAAACCTCGACAAGCGTATTACGGAAAGCGGTAATGTGCCGCGCTACAACCTGACCTATAAGATTACTCCGGATGCGATGCTCTACGGAACCTTCTCGAAGGGCTTTCGTCCGGGCGGTGTTAACCGCACTTCGGGCTACGGGCCCTACGCCGCTGATTTTCTTACTAACTATGAGATAGGTTGGAAGACGCAGTGGTTTGATCGTCGCGTGCGTTGGAACGGCTCACTGTTCTTGGAAGATTGGAAGAATTTTCAGTTCTCTTTTCTCGGGCCTAGCAGTGTGACTGTCATTCAGAACGGTGGTAACGCACGTATCAAGGGCATCGAGTCCGAGCTCGAATGGGCGGTTGCCGGTGGGCTCACGTTGTCGACCAGCTTCACGCTCATTGATCCGCGCTTACAGAATAACTACTGCGGCAATACGGATCCAAATACGCTGCAGATCCAGTCAGCATCAGCGTGCAACGCATGGAGTAAGACGATCGATCCGGTCACGGGCCTATATCCGGTTACCGGTCAGTTCGCACCGCTGGCTTCGGCAGGAACGAACTTGCCAATTGCACCAAAATTCAAAGGTAACATAGTAAGTCGATATAACTTTGAGGTTGGCAGTTGGGGTGCAAACGTACAGGGTGCATTTGTCTACCAGACGCAGACGGCACCGGCACTTAAGTCCTTCGATCAGCAGGCGATCGGCAACCAGCCAGCTTACGGGTTGTTCGATTTGTCGGGCGGCCTCGAGAAGAATGGGATGAATATTCAGTTGGTGGTGAACAACGTGATCGATAAACGCGCCCAGCTCTCGCGTTTCGAGCAATGTACGGTTAGTAAATGCTTGCAGCCTTACATCATCCCGACGCAACCGCGCACTATCGCGATCAAGTTTGGTCAGAAGTTCTAGGATTCTCCAGTTATAGAATAATAGTATTGGTAGCGATTCGCTGGTGGGCCTTTCGGTCCGCCAGCTTCTTCTTGGGGTGCTCATGCTGATTAGCGTAGGGTAGGTTGTGCGATTAGGCTGGTTTTTAGGCGGTCTTTTTAGTTCTATTTGCGCTTTTCCTTCTTTAGCCGAGCGCGTTGCAGTTCTTAAACAAATCGATGCTCCGCACCCGTACTACTATCGGGAAATGTATCTACCGCAGCTCAGCAGCGGTCCTTCCAGCGTTACTTGGTCGCCGGATTCACAAGAAGTTATCTACTCGATGGCGGGTTCGCTATGGCGTCAACGTGTCGGAACTCAAGTCGCGCAGCAATTGATCGCGGCGGCGGGTTACGATTACCAGCCTGACTGGTCGTCGGACGGACGATGGGTGGTGTACAGCACTTACAATGGCGAATCGGTGGAGTTGTGGGTGTTGGAGTTGTCGAGCGGTTATGCGCATGCGCTGACCACAAATGGCGCGGTGAACGTTGAGCCGCGATTCTCGCCGGACGGTAAACGACTGGTCTTTGTTTCAACGCTTTTTAATAAACGGTTTCATATCTTCACGGCAGATTTCGCGGCTACTGGCGGCCCAGGCCCACCTGCCCTGGCGAATATCGCGCGACTGACCGGCGAGAATAAGAGCGCGTTGCCGCGTTACTACTACAGCCCGTTCGATCACGAAATCAATCCGGTCTGGTCACGCGATGGCCGCGAGATCTTGTACGTCTCGAATCGCAATCATATTTACGGCACGGGAGGATTTTGGCGTACACCTTCCACTCGTGGAGGCGGCGCGTCTGAGGCACCCGATGCGCGCGAGATCCACTACGAGGAGACCAACTGGAAAGCGCGCCCCGATTTCTCGCCGGATGGTTCACGCTTGGTGTACAGCTCCTATTTGGGGCAGTCGCGTAATAGTTTGTGGTTGATGCCAGCGGCGGGTGGCGATGCTTTTCCGCTCGGATACTCCGGCGAGAGAGGCGCTGGGGGTGATCAGAGCTATCCGCGTTGGTCACCGGATGGGAAACAAATCGCGTTTATAACCAATCGAGGGGGCAATACAGAATTGTGCATCGACGTAGTGCCGGGAGGCCAGCCGAGCTGCTTGAATACCAGTGAGCGTCATTATTTAAATCCAATGACGCACTTATACGTCAACCTGTCAAACTCTGGAGGCCGCACCGCCGCAGCGCGGATCAGCATCACGGATTCTGCGGGCAAGTTTTACGCACCGGCGAACGCCTGGATTCATGCTGATGACGGGATTGATCGGTCTGGCCAAAAATTTGAGGCGCACTATTTTCACGCCACTGGCAGCGTGGATATCGAAGTCCCCGTGGGGTCGATTCACGTCGACATTATGCGGGGCTTCGAGCGCAAATTTGAAAGCCACGAAATCCGCACCGTTGCGGGTCAGCCCACTACGCTTGCCGTGAATTTGGGCGAAGGCACGTGGTCCGTTCCCGATCCGGGCCGCGGTCCCGACCCGGGCCGCTGGGTGAGTGCCGACGTTCATGTGCACATGAACTACGGGGGCGCGTACCTAAATACGCCAAAGCACCTCACATTGCAGGCGCAAGCCGAAAACTTAAGTCTCGTGAATGCGTTGATCGTGAATAAAGAGCAGCGCTTCCCGGACATCGCTTATGGCGGCCTCCATACCGATGAAGCCTCCACGCCTGATGCGGTCGTTGTGCACGGGCAGGAATACCACACTAGCTATTGGGGTCACTTGGGGTTACTCGACATCGACAGCCTGATATTGCCGGGCTATGTGGGTTATCCCAACACTGCGGCGGC
>JAYVYN010000024.1:0-76447 GCA_043784265.1 Gammaproteobacteria bacterium
GTGGTCGTGGCGTTGCTTAGCCTGCACGGCGCGACGTCGGCAGCCGCTGACAGCCAGACTCTGCGCGCGGGCGACATTCTCACTTTGCTGTTCCCGCTAGTGACCTTGGGAATCGCGTATGAGAAGGACGACGTCGAAGGCGAAAAGCAATGGCTGCGCGACCTTGGCGTCAACGAGGTGCTGAATACCGGCCTGCGCGTCGCTTTCAACGGCACCAGCTGGGGCAAGCGTCCAGATGGCTCCTCTTACGGTTTTCCGTCCGGACATGCGGGCTTCGTGTTCTCGCAGGCGGGCTTTCTACAAGAGCGCTATGGCTGGGCGTATGGTGCGCCGGCGCTGGCGTTTGCTACCGCAATCAGCTACATCCGGGTTCGTGAAGACAAGCATCGCTGGCGCGACGTCATCGCCGGCGGCGCGCTCGGCTATGGCGTGTCGATGCTCACGGTGACTCCCCTCCACGCGACTCAGATCGCGCCGGAAATCGGTCCACATTGGTTGGGAATTCGCTTCAGCCGCTCATTTTGAGCTTCGCATCGTGGGTAACGCCCGCCAGTTCCCCACCGATTGGCAACAGCGCTATGGATCGCTTTCGCGGCAGACTCGAAGTCACGCACCAACATGCCATCTCCGTCAAACATATCTGGTTGTTTACGCTGGCCAAATCCTTAAGATGGGTTCGCCGAACATTTACTGGGGCATCGACTTAACTCGTTGAAAATACGAGAATTATCGCTTTTTAGCTGCTCGCTTCCAGCGTACCTCTGATAGACTTTGGCCATGGCGCTCACTCCCTACCAGCAATTGGAACAAGAATTCAGGCGTCTGCACGCTTTTCGCGGTGCTCTTTCGTTGTTGCGGTGGGATGCGGCAGTGATGATGCCACGCGGGAGTGCCGATGTGCGTGGGGAACAATTGGCGGCACTTGAGACCGAACATCACGCGCTGCTGACCACGCCTAAGGTGGCACGACTCCTGGAACGGGCCGAGGCAGCTTCGTCGCAATTAGACGATTGGCCGCTCGCGAACTTACGTGAAATGCGCCGGCAACGAGATCACGCCATTGCAACACCGCCTTCGTTGATTGCTCGGCTCGCCAAAGCGACGGCGCGTGCCGAAGTTTTTTGGGTGGAGGCGAAGAAGGCCAATGACTTCAAAATATTGGCACCGCACCTCGCGGAGGTTGTGAACCTGGTGCGCGATAAGGCTGCCCTTTTGGGTCAGGCGCGTGGGCTAGCTCCCTACGATGCGTTAGTAGATGGTTTCACACCCGGTATATCTACTGAAGATATCGAAACAATTTTTAAAGCCTTGGCGCGCAAACTTCCTGGACTTATCAATCAGGCCATTGAGGTGCAGGCACAAAGGCCCGCCGTTCCCTTGGTCGGGAAATTTTCAGCGTCGCGCCAACGCGCTTTGTGTACGGAAGTTCTTAAAACTTTAGGATTTCCCTTCGACCGCGGCCGCTTGGACGAGAGTGAACACCCTTTCACCGAGGGCGTGCCGGGGGATATCCGCGTGACCACCCGCTTTGATACTAGCGATCCGTTTTCGGGGCTTTTAGGTGCCGTACATGAAACAGGTCACGCCATGTATGACCTGGGACTTCCCGTCGAGTGGCGAGATCAGCCGGTGGGCCGTGATCGCGGTATGGCACTCGAAGAGAGTCAATCGTTATTATTTGAAATGAACTTATGCCGTAGTCGGTCGTTCGTCAAATATTTGCGCCCGTTGCTCGAGAAAATCTTAAACGTCAATGGTGCCGAATGGACCGAAGAGAATTTATATCGGCATTTAACCCGAGTGCGACGCAGTTTGATCCGTATGGATGCTGATGAATTGACCTATCCGGCTCATGTAATGTTGCGTTATGAGTTAGAGAAAAAAATCCTCGATGGGGCGCTACCGATAGCCGATATCCCCGAGGCATGGAATGCAAATCTAGAACAGCGATTGGGTCTAAGGCCTAGTAGTGATGTGGACGGTTGTTTGCAGGATATTCATTGGGCGGTGGGCTATTTCGGTTATTTTCCCTCATACGCATTGGGGGCTGTGGTTGCGGGGCAGCTCAATGAAGCGTTGCGTGCTGCAAGGCCTGCGTTGGATGAGGAAATTGCGGCCGGCCAGTTTGAAGGCGTGTTGGATTGGTTGCGCGAAAATGTGCACGGTGTGGGTGCGCGGTTGCCCGTAAAGGAGCTAATTAAGCATGCCACCGGCAAGCCGCTAACGGCGGCGGCCTATTTGCGCTATCTGGAAGCCAAGTATCTTGAAGTGAGCTAATACCGATATGCTTGACTCGCTCAAACCGAATTCGAATAATTTTAATAAGTTACAAGCCCAATTGCGCGGCGCGGTCGGTAAGGCGATTGGTGATTATCATATGATTGCCAATGGCGATCGGGTGATGGTATGCCTCTCGGGTGGTAAGGACTCTTACACGCTGCTCGATATCCTCTTGAGTCTGCAACGCAGCGCTCCCATACATTTCGAGATTTTAGCGGTGAATCTGGATCAGAAACAGCCCGGCTTTCCGGTTGAGATACTGCCGCAGTATTTAAACAATCTTAAGGTGCCGTTTCGAATTATCGAGCAGAACACCTATTCAGTGGTTAAGCGTGTTATCCCGGAAGGTAAGACCATGTGCGGGCTATGTTCGCGTCTCAGGCGTGGCGCCTTGTACCGATTTGCTTCCGAGAATGGCATCACTAAGATTGCTCTGGGTCATCATCGGGATGACATGATTGAAACACTATTTTTGAACATGTTTTTTGGCGGAAAGCTCAAGGCCATGCCGCCGAAACTTCTCAGCGAAGATCGGCGTCACATTGTGATTCGCCCGCTTGCCTATGTTCCTGAAAGTTTGATTTCTCGTTATGCAATGGCGCGCGCCTTTCCGATTATTCCTTGCACCTTGTGCGGTTCCCAAGACAATATGCAGCGCGTTGCAGTGAAGAATATGTTGCGGGAATGGGAGCTTAAATTTCCGGGCCGCATGGAGTCTATATTTTCGAGTATTTGTAACGTGGCTGGATCGCAGCTAGCCGATGCCAGTCTGTTTGATTTTGCGGGCCTTGATGCCATGCAGGTGGTGCCTCAGCCGTTGGAGACTTGCACCTGAAGGACGGTGATTTTTTGCTCCCGCCATTGGCTAATAGCTTTTGGATAGAACCGGGGCGATTGCTGGCAGGTGAATACCCGGGAGCCGCAACCTCAGCGGCAACTCTTGCGCCAACCTCGGCGGCGACGCAAGTGCGTCTCGCGCAATTGATCAACGCGGGTATTAGTTATTTTATTGATTTAACTCAAGCGGGTGAGCTTGCGCCTTACGATCACCTACTTCCCGAAGTTCACGAAGATGGGCGTTATCTTATTTACGTGCGTAAAACTATACGTGATCACGGCATACCGTCGCCTAACGAGATGGTGGAAATACTTGACTATATTGCGCGAGCGCTGGAAGTAGGCCATCAGGTATATGTTCACTGTCGCGCTGGCATCGGTCGTACCAATACGGTAACGGGTTGCTGGTTACGACGTAGAGGGTTTGCAGGACCTGAGGCGATCGAGCACTTAAACACATTGTGGAAGGCGAATGCCCGTGCAACAACTTGGCCCCATGTCCCGGAAACCCATCAGCAAGAAGAATATGTACTCGATTGGAAAGAGCCGGGCGAAGATCTGCCGCTGACCGATCTAGGAGGTGAATTGAAAGTGGTGGCTGACTTGCGTGAGCGCTATCGTGGGGCTTTGTTGGGCTTGGCAGTCGGTGACGCGATGGGCGCGATCACGCAATATGGTCTGCCGGGACAATTTACAGCGGTCGCTGATATGCAGAGCGGCGGCCATTGGCAGTTAGCACGTGGGGCTTGGACCGACGATACCGCCATAACTTTGTGTGTAGCGGAGAGCCTATTAACGCTGGATCGCTGTGATATCGGTGATCAGCTGGAGCGCTATCGTCGCTGGCAAACAGGGGGGTATTTATCGAGCGACGGACAGTGTGTCGGCATTACCGCGGCTGTGACTGAGGCGCTGCACGCGCAAGATTTTGCCGAACACAATAGCAAGTCCGCGCGGCCCACCGCTCAAGGTTTGGTCCGTGTCGGTGCGGTTGTTTTATATAGCGCAATATTGCCGGAACAAGTGCTGCTGTGGGTGGAGCAGGTTGTACGCGTGACCCACCAGGCACCTGATGTGCTCGCGGCGGCACAGTACTATGCTTGTCTGTTGCTGGCTGCGGTGCAAGGATCATCGCGCACCACGCTACTGGCCGACGCGAATGCGCTGTTGCCCAAAGTAGCCAATGAACCTTGGGCGTCTCTAAAAACCTATCCGCATCGGACTCCTACCTTAAAGGGTGCCGTGGTTGACGAGCTGTTGTTAGTGTTAGCCGTTCTTGGGAGCACACTGAGCTACCGTGAAGGCCTGCTTAAATTGACCAACATGGGTGGAGATTCAGACATCAGGGGGGCCTTATATGGTCAATTAGCGGGAGCGCTATATGGAATTCACAATATCCCTAGGGGCTGGAGCCGCGCGTTGTTGCGGCGCGAATTTCTTGAGAATATGGCGGATCGATTATTGGTCGCCGCGCTCGTCCCCAATTGCGGCGCTCCTATATTATAATTCCGGTATCCCATGCCCCAGCCCGCCATCAATTCTTCCTTAGCTCGCACCACCCGCGAATCACGGCGTGGGTTACGCTACACATGGGAAACCCTGACTGATGATCAACTGCTGAGCCTGCGATTTTGCGATCTGAAACTCACTATTGAAGGCACTGAACTTGAATCGGCGATTGCGAAGCTGTATCACGAGTTAGCGCTGCGTGGCATTCGTTTTCGGCCACATTGCTGGTTAGCCCAGGAATGGTTCTCGCCCGATAGCGTGCCGGGAATAGCGATTCCCTTTTATTTAGCACACCCGCGTCTTATGAGTATCGAGCGACGCTTTATGCGACAAGTGGAAGGCGGAAATCGAAATTGGCTAATGCGAATCTTGCGGCACGAAGCGGGCCATGCGATTGATACGGCATATCGACTGCGCCGTAAGCGCCGCTGGCGGGAGGTATTCGGTCCCGCCTCACTTCCCTATCCTGATACGTATCGACCCAGGCCTGGTAGCCGCCGATTCGTGCAGCATTTAGGCGATTGGTACGCACAGGCACACCCCACTGAAGATTTTGCAGAAACTTTTGCGGTATGGCTCAAGCCTAAGTCTGGCTGGCGCAGGGAGTACCGAGGATGGCCTGCGTATACAAAATTAGAATTTATCGACACGCTGGTGGCAGAAATTTGCGAGTCCAAACCGGTGGTGAACGATCGCGGAACCATTGAGAATTTACGCGACGAGACGATAAGTCTGCGTGCTCACTATAATCAAAAGTTTGCCCGCTACCGTATGCCGCGGCGCTCCGGTGCCGATGAATTACTATTAAAAATATTTTCTAATGTTCCGCGTGCGCGCAACTCGAATAAGGCGGCAAGCCTAGTGCGCGAAATGCGTCGTCCATTACGTCAAGAAACGCTACGCTCAGGTGTGTTTAGCGAATACTTAGTGCATCAGGTGCTGCGGTTGATAATCGAGCGTTGTGAGGCTCTAGGTTTGTATGTGCGCGGGCCGCGTCGAGAACTTAAAACCCATTTACTGTGGATCATAGGACGGCTATCGGAGTCTTATGAGGAACGACAGTTACCACGAGTCGCTCTTTGATTTGGTTATGCTAAAAAAAATACGCATACTCGTGTTAGTGCACGCGACTCTGGTGCCGCCGGATTCTTTGGATGGCTCCAGCGAGAAAGAAATTGCGGAGTGGCGTACCGAATACGATGTAATTTCGCACTTGAAGTCCGCAGGACATGAAATAAGGACCTTGGGATTAAGCGATAACTTATCAGAACTTAGGCGCGCTATTATTGATTGGAAACCCGACATTGTATTTAATTTGCTGGAAGAATTTGATGGAATTGTGACCTACGATCAGCATGTAGTCGCATTTTTAGAATTGATGCATCAACCGTACACGGGTTGTAATCCACGCGGCATGATGTTGTCGCGTGATAAAGTTCTGTCCAAGCAATTGCTTTCGTACCACCGTATTCCGACGCCCCAATTTACGGTGTTTCCGCGTGGCAAAAAATTACGTATTTCGAAGAAGTTACAATTTCCCTTGTTTGTGAAATCTTCGACTGAAGATGCGTCGCTGGGTATTGCGCATGCCTCAGTGGTGACGGATGAGAAGCAATTAGTAGAACGAATTACTTTTATTCACGAGCAAATCTTGTCGGATGCTTTGGTGGAGGAATATATTGAGGGTCGTGAGCTGTATGTGGGAGTGATTGGAAATAATCGCTTGAAAGTATTGCCCGTGTGGGAGATGACTTTTGGGTCATTGCCCGAGAATTTGCCGGCTATTGCAACACGTAAAGTTAAGTGGGATCGTACCTATCAACAAAAATATGGAATTACCACGGCGGTGGCTGAAAATTTGCCCGATGGTACGATGGCACGATTAGAACAATTGTCTAAACGCATATTTCGCGCCTTACACCTGACCGGCTATGCTCGCATGGATTTTCGTCTGCGCAACGATGGTGCGCTCTATGTGCTCGAAGCGAATGCAAATCCCAATCTTTCAGCCGCGGAGGATTTTGCTCAATCTGCGCATTCGGCGGGTATGAATTACGCTGATGTATTGCACCGGATTGTAAAATTGGGTGAAAATTACCCGGCTGCCTGGCGTGCACTCGACGCTTAAGGGCGGGTCCATTGGTCCATCCAGCTGAGGACTTTGTCATACCAAAGTACGCTATTGGCCGGTTTTAAAATCCAGTGGTTTTCATCGGGGAAAAATAAGAACTCGCTTGGAATACCACGCCGTTGTAGTGCAGTAAATACACTAACACCTTGTGTGTAAGGCACGCGATAATCGAGCTGTCCGTGGATGACCAAGGTCGGCGTCTTCCAATGAGTTATGAAGTCCACTGGATTAAATTGCGCGTAACCTTTGGGGTTCTGAAATTCGGCACCACCGTTTTCCCATTCGTTAGCCCATAGTTCTTCAGTGGAGTAATACATGCTGCGCTGATCGAATATCCCAGAGTGACTGACCAAGCATTTGAATCGATCCGGCCATTGCCCGGCGATCCAATTCACCATGAAACCACCGTATGAGCCTCCTAACGCGCACATATGTTCGCCATCGAGCCAAGGAAATTCTTTAAGGGCGGCGTCGAGGCCCAACTTTAAATCGTCGAGGGGTTTGCCACCCCAATCCTTGCTGATTGAATCGGTGAAAGCTTGGCCGTAGCCTGTGGATCCGTGGAAATCGATCATCACCACGGCATAGCCTGCGGCGGCGAAACTTTGCGCATTCCAACGATAGTGCCAAGAGTTACCTAAACTGCCTTGCGGCCCACCGTGTATCACAAAGGCGACGGGATACTTTTGATGGCGCTTAAACTCCGGGGGCTTTACCACGTAGCCATATACGTTCTCGTGATTCCATCCCTCAAAATTAAACTGTTCGTACTCACCTAACTTGCGCTGGGCGAGAATGCTGTCATTCACCCGGGTCATCTGCGTAGCTTTACCACCACTCAATCCTACCGCGTAAAGATCGGCTGGACTCCCCAGCGTGCTCAAGGTGTAAAAGACCTTGCCAGTGCCGATGCTAAAACTCTCCACTTTGCCAGCGCCGGTAATAGCGGCAGCTCGACCGGTAATGGCGTCAATTGACCATAGCGGATGTTGACCTAGATGGTCAGTCGCGGCGATTAGCGCTTTACCATTTGGTTGCCAGGCAAAACTGGTGATAGAGCGATCCCAATTTTGAGTGAGCGCTTGTTTGACGCCTGTTTTCAGGTCAAGTAGCACGAGATGGAAGCGGTCTGCCTCAAACCCTGCGCGATCCATGGCGACATAGGCGAGTGTCGAGCCGTCCGGCGAAAACGCCGGTTGCCCGTCCCAGGCGGGATTACCCGCGGTCAAGTTACGCGCAGTTCCGCCCTCGACCGAAACCGTATAAATATCAAAATTAGTCGACCAGGGCTCAGTCTTGCCGGCGACGCGCAGTGAGAACACCACCTGCTTGCCATCTGGGCTGAAGCCATAATCTTCACGACCACCGAACGGTTTACTGGGAACGTCGCCGCTTCCGTCGGTAAGCCTAATGGGGGGCGAATGGCCGTCAATGGGCAGCGAAAACAATTGCGCGCGCCGTGCATCGCCCCAGGTATCCCAGTGCCTAACAAATAAGTGGTCGTAAAGCATGCCGCTGGACGCCGATTTACTGACCGTTTCAAGACGCTGGTGCGAACACGCGAGATCCGCACAATCGGGGTATACCTCTAAGCTCACGAGCGCAACGTCGCCGCTCGGCGAGAGACGAAAGCTACCGACGTCGAGCGGCAGGTGTGTGATTTGTTCGGGATTGCCAGCGGTTGGTGAAATGCGCCAGATCTGGGTTGTTCCGTTCTGTGTGGCGAGGTAATAGACGTAGCGACTATCGGCGCTCCAGGCAGACGAATTAGCGCTAACCAGCGGATCGGTTAGCCGCCGTGCAACCGCATGCTTGCGATTCTCTACCAGCCATATACTGGTGCGGCCTTTATTGGCGGCTATATCAGTGCTGCGCAGCGTGTAGGTAACTTGAATGCCATCCGGTGCCGCCACAGGATCTGATATACGTTGTAGCCGGACTAAATCTTGGGCACCAAAGCGTGCCGGAGCGGGGTTGTGCGTGGATTTTGCGGAAGCGATGGTTCCCAAGGCTGTTAAGGCGAATACCCCTAGAATAGTTTTAACCGCCATTACGAAGTCCTCAGCATAAAAACCTCACCTGTAACGCCTTTTGCAATTGTAGCCTGACCAGGCTTTGCGTCGTAAACTTTAACGGGCCACCGCTTCCCGTACTCAGCGGTTAGCTGTGATACTACGGGTTTTTAGCAGGCGCGCGATGTTCCCACCTAAGGTGCTGAGTTTCGATTTAGACGATACGCTGTGGCCGGTGGCTCCGGTCATAGCGCTGGCCGAGATTAAACTACTGGATTGGCTTAAAAAACACTATCCACGTTCGGTAATGGGCCATGATATTCATAGCATGAGGATCAAGCGAGCCGCAGTAGTCGAGCAATTTCCAGCCATGAGTCATGATTTTACATTTCTGCGTAGACAATCGCTGGCGCAGCAATTGACTGAGGCGGGATACGCAGAAACGATTGCGGATGACGCCATGGAGGTTTTTTTCTCCGCCCGTAACCGGGTGACCTTTTATCCTGACGTAACGCCCGCGTTGCGTCGATTACAAACGCGCTATCGATTATTTGCAATTAGCAATGGTAATGCTGACCTGGGACGCTGCGGGATTGCTAATTTTTTCGAAGGCGCTATTAGCGCGCGGGATGCCGGGGTGGCGAAACCCGATGCGCGAATATTTGCGCAACTACTGTTGTTGTCGGGCGTCGCAGCGCACGAAGTGCTGCATATCGGTGATGATCCGTTAGCCGATGTGGTTGGCGCCACCCGAGCCGGAATGCAGGCCGTATGGTTGAATCGTGACGGACGAGATTGGCCGCAAACTTATGACGTACCCCTGCGCACGGTAACTAGTCTTGACCCGATCGTCTAAAGGGCCGCTCTTGACGGCGAAAGTGATAGAACAATTACATAGTGCCGCGAGTACAGGTTTGTCGGTGCTGCACTGTTCTGTAGACTTACAGCGCTCGGTCTCGGAAATACAGATGGAGATCGCCGGTTGGACCTGGAATGGTCGCCGTTTCGGGTTGCCGCATAAGTGGAACGATCGAACAATTTATTACTCCACCGAACAGGGTTTTGTGCCGGTTTCGAAATACGAGAATTCTCTAATAAAACTGGTGCCAACTGATTGGGGACCGCCCACTTTTGAGATCGATGGCATCAAAATGTTGCCGAGTGCAAAAATATCGCCCTATCTGGACGCCGCCGCCAAGGTGAGCTTTATTCAGCCGCGCGGAAAATTGATACTGGATACCTGCGGAGGTCTCGGATACTTTGCTGATTGGTGCTTGCAGGGGCTTGCTAGTCAAGTCCATTCATTTGAGAAAAATGAGGACGTTTTATGGTTGCGAAGCCTAAATCCCTGGTCCCCGGAAGAGTGCGCGCCGTTAGTGCTGAAGTGTGCTGATGTGACCGTTGCGATTGTCGAAATAGCTGACCGATTTTACGATGCCATATTGCATGATCCCCCGAGATTTGGTATTGCCGGCGAACTATATTCGCAGGTTTTTTATGACCAGCTTGCGCGTGTGCTTAAATACCGCGGCAAATTGTTTCATTACACCGGCTCGCCCAATAAATTAACTAGTCAGCGGGACGTGCAGAACGAAGTGGCAGGCCGGCTGCGTCGCGCAGGCTTTAAGGTTCAGTCAAAGGGCGATGGTTTACTGGCCGAGAAAACCACTCGCTGAGCAGCCTAATCGCGAGCTTCGCGGGATGGCCAAGTGGCGCTAAATCGCGCCCCGCCCAAGGGAGATTCAGACACGCTAATAGAGCCATGATGTAACTCAAAAATGCGTTTAACAATCGCAAGACCTAAACCAAACCCAGTTTTCTTTTCAGCATTTAGATCTAGTCGTACAAAAGACTCAAACACCCTAAATCGATCTTCAGCCGGAATACCCGGGCCATCGTCATCGATCGTTAAATTATTGTTGCCATTTTCTGCGGTGAAGCTTATTTGGATTTCGCGTTGCGCGTAACGAGCCGCGTTATACAGGAGATTTTTTATTGCAGATTCCAATAAATGCGCGTCGCAGATAATTTTGTTTGCATCGCTTTGTATGTCAGTCTTGAGACTTAAATCCGGCCGCGTGTCACGTCTGACATATTCGGCGATTGCGGGAATCAGCGCGGTAAAATCGTGCGCCTTGGTTTGAATTGCCGTATCAGCGCGTTCCAAAATGGCATAGTTCAAGGTGGCCGTCGCCAAATTGTTTATTGCGGCTATGTCGCGTTTTATATGTTGCAAAATAATGCGGATATTGATGGGATTTTCTGTCTCTTGGGCCAGCTCAATCTCGAATTGCATGCGTGAAAGTGGGGTTCGAATTTCATGGGAGAGTGCGTTTGACATGTCTTTGTGAGACGAGATGAGTCCGTCAATCCGTGCGGCCATTTTTCTAAAAGTCTGTGATAGCGGATAAATTTGTGAATTGGCCTTGATGTTTAGGTTAAAAGCCCAGTTGCGATTACCGAATTGACTGGCTGACCGCTCTAGTTTGCTAAGATCGCGACTCAACGGCCATAACCAAATCATGATGACGAGCGCGATGGTGGAATAAAACAGTATGGTAAGCGCCCAATCTAAGGCAGTTCGCTCGGTGTCAGGGTCAGCCGTTTTGATCGCCAGTACATGGTCTTTGTCGATCTGCTTGAGAAACCAAATCTGCCCGGCAGCGCGTAGGTGAGCCACGCCCCTGTTTTTGAGCATTGCTAATATATCGTTGCCGGCAATATCGGAAAGTCCGAGGAGATCAATGTCCGCCCCAGAAGTCTTAGCGAACTCGGCGACGGTTTGTTTCCATTGATCCACGGGATGGCGCTGTAATTCAAGATTGACGGCCGCCGCCGCCAAGATTAGTGGCCTATCTTCGGCAGTAGCAGCGGGGCTGTATAGCTGCCACAACTTATCCTGGACGTAACTCACCCCGGCGAGCGTTGCAAATATTAGCAAGTAAAGGCCCAGGAAATGGCGCGCCATGCATCACCAAGCGGTGGGCACAAACAAATACCCCTGGCCCCAAATGGTCTTAATACGGTGCGGTCTACTCGCGTCATCCCCTAATTTTCGGCGCAAATGCGATATGCGCACATCGAGAAGCCGATCAGTACCCTCATAGTCACGTCCGCAAAGGCTGGAAAATAGAATCTCGCGTGATTGGGTTACTCCGGCATGTGCAGCTAGATGCAGGAGCAAATCAAATTCATGGCTAGAGAGTTCAACCGCTTGATCGCCCAAAGTTACCGAGCGTGCCGGCAGGTCAATATGTAAGTGCCCGAAATGAAGCACCTGGGGCTCATGGGCGCGGGTCGGGCGGCGTCGAAGCAGTGCGTTGATTCTGACCAGCAGCACTCTGGGTTCAATTGGTTTAATGACGTAATCATCGGCCCCGAGTTCGAATCCCATTATTTGATCGCTATCGTTGTCGCGTGCGGTCAATATCAGAATGGGATTGGCGTATGTCGGCCGTAATTGCTGGCATATCGAGAAACCGTCCCGGCCAGGTAGACCAAGATCAAGGACGATAAGGTCTGGCGGGTCGGTCTGGACCTGCTCCAGAACTTTATCACCGTGATTGACGACGGAGACGCGAAACCCGTGCGAGCTTAAGTATTGCCGTACTAACTCTGAGAGTCGAAGGTCATCTTCAATTAAGAGAACTTTCGGCTCTAAGGAAAGTTGAGGGCTAGTTAAAGACATTCCAAGGATCTCGGCGTCGATGGCGCAAGCGCACGGCCTCTTTAATGACCCGAACAGCTGCAGTCGCCAGCACATGCTCTAGAGGTAGGTCGCGGAGTTGAAAAATTTGGTCTTCATCAAAAACCAGGTCAATGCTGTAAGTGCCTTCCGCATAATTCTCCCAGCAGTGTTTTATCTCTGGACGACCTACAATGATCAGACATAGTGATTCGGGAGTGGGTGAACGCCATTGTGCATGCACGGATGTCGAACATTGTTTGTCGCCGCTCGCCAAAGTGCACAGCCTAGGGCTAAGGGAGAGAGCAATGCCGACTGCGTCGCTAGCGGCATAAGAATAATGCGCTCCGAGGCTGCTCAGCAAGCTTAAAAGTCCAATGAATATTGAGTGGCGTCTATTCATAACTAATGGTCGTAAACAAATCCTGCGAAAAAAGTCACTACCTGCGGTCTTGCAATGTACGGACTCTTAGCAATCGCTGCGCCTAGGTATTCGTAATGCACGAACGCAGTGAAGCTCCATTTGCCGGATAGAGGTCGTTGGTATGCAATTTTGACGAAGGGATTCAATGCGGCACCCGGCCTATAGAGCGAGCCTGCACCATAATAATGGTTAACGAGAGCAGCGCTTTTCCAAGTTGCGCCAATTCCGGCGTTTAAATTATAGGGCGATTTTAGCAATGGAATTTGTAGCGCGGCTCGTACCTCATCACCATGAAAATTGCTGGTGAGTTCGTGCAATAAATCCAATTGACCGGTAAGGTTGGCGATATTGAATGACCACTCCGGGCCAGCCAGGTAGCTTATGCGCGGTCGAGGTAGGGGTAAGGATGTTGAGCCTGAAGTGAAACCACGTTGCAAGGTATCGCGCGGATTGTGTGCAATAGCAGCAGCGTTCGCACCATTGGGAACAAAGAAATTTTGCAAATCACTGCGAACGAAATAGACCCGATCATAGCTGGGACTTGCGACGAGGTTTAGAGTATTGGTGTCATTTTCAAACAACGTGAGACCCGCATCGAGATTATCGATGAAGAATCGCTTACCGTAGTAACTAAATTGCGGTATCACAACGAGCGGGATATTCTTACCATCGTCGATAGGATTAATGCGCAGGCCTGCGCCCAAGGAAAGACTGAAATTCCATTTGCCTGGCGCCACACAATCGTGCGGCAAGTCAGTACAGCTTTCGCTCGCGATAGCATAACGCGGGACATCTAGCACCATTAGGAGGAAGGCGCCTAGATAGGCGAGGGCGCGTTTTGCGGTCGTGGAGGGCATCACGGAACAAACTATAGCAGTACGATCGCGTTAGAAGCTGATTGGCTTGATTTACAAAAAATTACAGAATCAGAAAAAGTTACGCTTACAGTCAACTAGTTGTTTATTGCCAATACCTCAACGCCAACCTCTCGCAGCAGCATCCAACATCGCACTGGCGCTCCGTTAGAGCGCGATATCATTCTTCTTCTTTCTGCTGTTTTGCCTGTTTTTGCGAGGCCAGCCATTGTCCGAGTTTTCTCAAGTCTTTGGGTTTAGATGCTACTTTCCGGTCAAGCTTGCCGCTCGCGTAGGGGTCGTATCCATGCGTGACGCCAAGCGGGTTGGCTAGGATAGCTTTGGGCTGCTTCGGGATTTTTTTTGGAGGGCTAGGCGCAGCGTGCTTGCGCTTAACGGGTGGCGATTCGCGCCGTTGCGGAGCTACGCCGGCTTCGACGCTATTTTGCGGTCGCGGACTTGCCCATTCCCAAACAGCATTGCCGAGATCATCAAAGGTTACCCGTCCGGAGGGCAGACCTTTATAGTCCAGTCCTTCGGCAATTACGGGCGATTTTTTCTTGTCTTTTTCGTTCACGATAAAGACTTGGCCCTATTTGAGATGGTGTTGAGCACGCATTAGCGCCACCACAGTTTTGCCGTCGTTCCATTCACCGGATATTACTTTATCAATCGCTTGGGCAAGCGGTATCCATTGTAACTCAAGGTCCTCGTCGGCATCGGGATTGGCGGCACCGACTTGTAAGTCCTGCGCTAAATACAAATGAATTATTTCGGTAAAAATACCGGGAGCGGGTACGAATATTCCCAGAGAGGACCAGTTCTTAGCCGCCACGCCGGTCTCCTCGGCAAGTTCCCGTACCGCACAAATTTGGGGTGCTTCACCCGCATCCAACTTGCCGGCGGGTATTTCCCATAGAAAATCGGTGACGCCAGGCCGATATTGCTTTACCAGGCATACGCGTAGATCCCGGTCCACAGCAACAACAGCGGCTCCACCGGGATGCCGCACCAGATCTAGTTGGTACTCCCGGCCGCTGTTGTAACGTATTGTTTCTGTATAGACCTCAATAATACGACCGCGATGTACGCGGGTGCTGGCGATAGTGGTGGGTTTCAACTGATGTTCCTAAGGCTCATGGGTTCAGTATGCCGGAAAGTAACTACGGCAGCTGTGATCTGGCTCCTCGCACAAGATTGGCTTGCGCGTTAATCTGGATATACGTACAGTTCGATTTTTTACACTAATTTATGATGAAGTCAAAGCCCAATTCTTTCGATTCGCTCAATGCGGCCCAGCGTCGGGCAGCTACCTTTGGCACTGTCACTGAGGGTACGGGGGTCAAATCGGGACCCTTGCTGATTATTGCGGGAGCAGGCACTGGCAAAACCAATGCTTTGGCGCATCGCGCAGCGCATCTGGTATTAAACGGCACTGATCCGGCGCGGATAATGATGCTGACCTTTACGCGGCGTGCTGCGCAAGAAATGATCCGGCGTGCCCAGGGCATTGTCGCCGATGCACTGGCAGAACGCGGTAAGCTCGGAGATCGCAGTGTTCAGTCGCGGCTCCTGTGGTCAGGGACTTTTCACTCGGTCGGTAACCGCATTTTGCGATTATTTGCTAAGCAGCTGGGGCTTGATCCTACCTATACGGTGCTTGATCGCACCGATGCCGCCGACCTTATTGATGTTATTCGCCACGATCTGGGATATTCGGCGAAGGACAAACGTTTTCCGCGCAAAGATATATGTCTTGCAATATATACGTATCGAGTAAACACCCGTTTGTCGTTGAAACAGACTCTGGAAGAGCAATATCCTTGGTGTCGCGAGTGGGAGGCAGATTTGACGCTGCTTTATCGCAAATATGTAGGCGTTAAGCAAAAAAATAATGTACTGGACTTTGATGACTTACTACTTTACTGGCATGCGATGATGAAAAATTCGGCACTTGCGCAGAGTTTGGCTAAGAATTTTGATCATGTGCTGGTTGACGAATATCAAGACACTAGCGCCCTACAGGGTGAAGTGATTCATGCGCTTAAGCCTGACGGTCAGGGCGTCACGGTGGTGGGCGACGATGCTCAGGCTATTTATTCATTCCGCGCAGCCGCGGTTGAGAATATTTTGGGTTTTGCTGAGCGCTATACGCCGAAAGCCGATGTCATTGTGTTGGCGCAAAACTATCGCTCGACTCAACCGATTTTAGATGCGGCCAATGCCCTGATGGCAGAGGGTTCGCGCCAATATCGCAAAACTCTTCTCACCACTCGCCAGTCGAACCACAAACCGCTGTACGTGAGCGTGGACGATGCAGTTTCACAGGCCGAGTACATTGTTACAAAAATACTGGCCACTCGTGAAATTGGTGGTTCGCTGCGGCGTCACGCGATTCTATTTCGGAGTTCCCACCACAGTGATGTGCTTGAAGTTGAGCTGTCGAAACGCGATATCCCGTTTGTTAAATATGGCGGATTAAAATTTCTGGAAGCGGCGCATGTAAAGGATTTGCTGTCGGTATTGCGTTGGGCGGACAACCCGCGCAATTCCATGGCGGGATTTCGGGTGTTAAAGCTGATTCCCGGAATCGGACCGGCAAATGCCAAGCAAGCGCTCGAGTTTCTTGAGGCGCAAGGCCATAGCGTCAAGAGCTTAGCGAAGTTTGACGCGCCTCAGGCCGCCAAAATGGACTGGAAGCGTTTTTGTGATTTGTTCGAGAAATTAGGCGATATACAGACCCCGTGGTCGGGTCAAGTTCGTTTAGTGCGTGACTGGTATAAGCCACAATTGGAGAGGATATACGATGCCGCTTGGACGCGGGCGGGCGATTTGGAACAACTTGAAGCATTGGCGGGATCGCATGGCACTCGCGAGCGATTTTTGACCGAGCTTACCCTGGACCCGCCTTCGGCGACTGGCGATCAAAGCGGCACCGCTTCAAAGGATGAAGACTATGTGATTTTGTCAACCATTCACTCGGCAAAGGGCCAGGAGTGGGATTTTGTGTATGTATTGAATGTTGCGGATGGGAATTTCCCATCTGAATTTTCGACCGGCAAACCTGAAATGGTTGAAGAGGAACGTAGGCTGCTCTATGTGGCCATGACTCGGGCGCGCAATGAATTGCATTTATGTGCACCCTTGAAATATCAAATCACTCAGCAGGCCAAAGAGGGCGACGCGCATGTATACGGCGCTAAAAGCCGTTTCATGACCGACAAAGTGCTGGAGTGTTTCGAACGCAGCAATTACCGTAGCGCCCGCAGTATCGAGAGTCTACGCGCCACTGAAAGCTCGGCGGTCGACGTGGCTCAGGCACTCAAGGATATGTGGTAGCGCGGCGCCCTCAGTGTGCGAGCCGCCAGTCGAATTACGGCCGCCCCCGGCCACCGAATGAGCGCGGGCCAGGCGCGCGTTCTTGGGCTGCGTTGACTTTGATGGGTCGTCCGCCCATTTGATATCCGTTTGCCTGCTGGATAGCATTTTGTGCATCGCTGGCCGCCATATCGGCAAACGCAAAACCGCGCGGTCGTCCGGTTTCCCGGTCAGTGACTAGTTTTACGGATTCGACTTTGCCGAACCGCTGTAAAAGGTTACGAACTTCGTCTTCGGTCGCGGTGAACGGTAGATTTCCCACATAGATTGTCGTCATTTAAAATCTCACTTTAGAATTTTACGAGGACTCAAGATAGGCGTAACCATTGAGTTCGTTCTCATAGAATCGTTTTACCGCTTGGGCTTCGGTTAGTGTCATTCGCCCCTCGCGTATCGCTCGTTCGCAGTCGCGCGCCAGACTCGGATACAGCTCGTCGGTATCGTACTCCATATACTCCAATACTTTATTAGCCGTATCGCCTTTAACAATCTCCTCGATCCACCATCCGCCTTCATCGTGCAGGCGAATGTGTACCACATGCGTATCGCCAAAAAGATTGTGTAGGTCACCTAAGGTCTCTTGGTATGCACCTACCAAAAATGCTGCCAAATAATAAGGCTCGCCCGCACGCAGATCATGTACTTCGAGGGTGCGTTTAGTGGTCCGTGGATGGACGAAGCGGTCAATTTTGCCATCCGAATCACAGGTAATATCCGCTAATACCGCATTGCGTTCGGGGCGTTCATCAAGGCGCTGGATGGGCATGATCGGAAATAATTGTCCAATAGCCCAGCTATCGGGAAGCGACTGAAACACAGAGAAATTACAGAAATAGATATCGCTTAAAGTGCACTCTAGGTTTTCGAGTTGTTCGGGAATCTTGTCTAATTTTCGGCAATAGTCGCGAATCTTGGTGCAGGTAGCCCAGTATAAACGCTCTGCTAGGCCGCGAAATTCCAGGCTGAGTAGCCCGAGATTAAACATCTGCAGCGCTTGCTCGCGTGCTTGCAGGGCGTCGTGATAACACTCCACCACGCGACGCTCGTTAACTGAGCGAAAACTATCAAATAAATCGCGCACCGGTTGCGGTACCGCATCGCCGCCGTGATAATCCTCTTCGACCCGGCCCGCCACCTTGAATTGGTCTAATTTAGATGAGCCGAGAATATCAAACACTAGCAGGCTGTGATGTGCGGCGATTGCGCGTCCCGACTCGCTCACGATCATAGGGTGCGGCACATTGCGCGCATCGCAAACGCTTTTAATGCGATAAACGACGTCGCTCGCGTACTCATTTAAGGTGTAGTTCATGGACGATTCAAAGTTGGTGCCGCTGCCGTCGTAGTCGACGCCCAGACCGCCGCCAATATCGATATATTGAAGCCCAGCACCCATGAGTTTTAATTCTGAGTACACATGCGCGAGCTCGTTGATAGCGTCTTTGACTCGTCGGATATCGTGTAATTGGCTGCCCGGGTGGCAGTGCACTAGTTGTAGGCAGTCGAGCATATCGTGCTCTTTTAAAAGTGCGTGCAGTTCGAGGATTTCGCTAATGAATAGCCCGAATTTGGATTTTTCGCCGGCCGATTCGCGCCAGCGACCGGCTCCTTCGCTGGCCAGCTTGACGCGCACCCCGATTTTTGGACGTACTGCGTAGTTTTTGGCGTGTTTGAGAATTAAATAAATTTCTTCAAAATTTTCTACCACCGGGATGATGGTACGGCCGAGTTTTGTGGCAAGAATAACCGCTTCGATATAACTATCGTCCTTGAAACCATTGCACACCACGATCCGGTCGGGTGCATCTTCGGTGATGGACATTACGGCGAGTAGTTCCGGTTTTGAGCCTACTTCAAGGCCAAAGCCAAATTCCTTGCCGTAACGATAAACCTCCTCGACTACCAGACGTTGCTGGTTGACCTTGATGGGAAAGACTGCGGCATAGCGATTTTTATAGTCGTTTTCGGCGATGGCGGTGCTAAATGCGTCCGCCAAATGACGCAAGCGATGCGCTAAAATGTCGGAAAAACGAATCACCACAGGTGTATGCAGGTCACGAGCCCTTAAGCCTTGCACTACATCGTAGAGATCGATCTCCCGGGTGGCGTCTATGCCGGGCCTCACTACCACATGGCCTTGGTTATTTATCGCAAAGTAGCCCTTTCCCCAGGCGGCGACTTGGTATAAATCCAGTGATTCGGTGATCTTCCAGGCAGTTGTATTCATTTAGTACGCACGATAGCAAATTCATACGGCATGTAAATGCTGATGCCAACATCCGTTACAATCCGACTTATGGCAATTACTCTATATTGGGCTGGCGGGAGTCCGTTTGCATGGCGAGTACACCTGGCGCTTGAACATAAGCAGTTGGCGTACGAATCGCAACTATTGCACTTCGACAAGCAGGAACATCAATCACCGCAAATGTTGAAACTCAACCCGCGCGGCTTGTTGCCGGTTCTTAAAGACAACGATTACGTGGTGTTTGAGTCGCTCGCGGTGCTGTATTACTTGGACAGAAAATATCCTGAGTTTCCCATTTTTGGTGCCAGTCCAGAGGAAGCGGGTGTCATCATGCGAGTGATTTGCGAATTTCAAGCCTATGCCGAGCCGGCCATCCAGAAAATCACCCGCGGCGTATTTGCTGATAAAGTGGCGGGAAATCTCGACGATCTCACCGACGCAATGCATGTGGTAGGCCGCGAGGCGCGCACTATTGAGGGTCGCTTGAGCAAGGCGCAATGGATTGTGGGGACGCAATATTCTGCTGTTGATATGGTGATATTCCCGTGGATTCAGTTGCTGCGTCGAGCCTTAGGAAAGAATTCGGCAGCGGAGCTGGGGGCGCGTTTTTTGCCGATGGAAACGAATTACCCGGCACTTGCGCGCTGGGTTCTACGGATTGAGTCGCTTCCAGGTTACGCGCGTACCTATCCGCCTCATTGGCGCTAATGAATTAATGAGCGATAAATCAATGAGCAATAAATTATGAGAAAAAACGAAGTGCATGTGAATTTTGCGGGCAAGCTAGTTCTGGTGGGTTTCGGCAGCATAGGCCAGGGAATCTTGCCACTGATCTTGCGTCACATTGGCACTTCGCCTGATCGTATTACGATTGTTACCGCCGAGGACGCTGGCCGCGTAGAAGCCGAACAATTTGGTGTGAAATTCGAAAAAACCGCGCTTACGCACGACAATTATCGGCAGATTCTGGAGCCTTTGCTCGGCGTTGGTGATTTCTTGTTAAATTTATCGGTAGACGTTTCGAGTGTGGCACTCATTAAACTGGCACGCGAGCGCGGCGCTTTGTACTTAGATACTTGTATTGAGCCCTGGGCGGGCGGCTACGTTGACCCCAAGGCGTCGGTTGCCACGCGTAGTAACTATGTGATGCGTTTAGGGGCTTTAGCCTTACGCAGTCCAGAGCCATTAGCGCCTACCGCGGTACTGACTCATGGCGCGAATCCAGGTTTGGTATCGCATTTGGTAAAAAAGGCCTTATTAAATATCGCGGTTGATATGGGTCTTAAGACGGGACGACCGCAGACCCGGGAAGCGTGGGCCAAGTTGGCTCAGACGCTTGGTATCAAAGTGATTCATATCGCGGAGCGCGACACTCAAGTAGCCAATGTGCCGAAACTCTCGAATGAGTTTGTTAATACTTGGTCAGTGGATGGTTTTGTGAGCGAGGGCGCGCAGCCTGCCGAGCTGGGTTGGGGTACCCATGAAAAACATTTCCCAGTTGATGGAGGACGGCATACGCTAGGTTCTGGATGTGCAATTTATTTAAATCGCCCCGGGGCGAGCACCCGCGTGCGTACTTGGACACCTAAGTCGGGTCACTTCCATGGATTTTTGATCACGCATTCGGAGGCCATATCTTTAGCAGATTATTACACCGTGATAGAGGGCGGACGCGTGATTTATCGGCCCACTACGCACTATGCGTATCACCCCTGTGATAATGCCGTTATGTCCTTGCATGAGTTTGCGGGTCACAATTGGACGCTGCAAGATCACAAACGCATTATGCTGAACGAGATCACTGCGGGCATGGACGAATTGGGCGTATTGCTCGCGGGCCATCAGAAGAATGCTTATTGGTATGGTTCGCAGTTAACCATCGATGAGGCTAGAAAACTTGCACCTTACAATAGTGCTACGGGTCTGCAAGTCACTTCGGCGGCGTTGGCGGGCATGATTTGGGCGATGGAGAATCCGCAGCGCGGCATTGTAGAACCGGATGAAATGGACCATGAGCGCGTGCTTGAGATTTGTAGTCCGTATCTCGGCACAGTGGTGGGGCAGTATACGGATTGGACACCGCTGCATCAGCGCGGTGTGTTGTTCACCGAAGATCTCGACACCACCGATCCCTGGCAATTTAAGAATGTGCGTGTGACTTAGTGTGTTTGGGCTATTAGTGTGTCGCGATATTCGATCGCTACGATGCACCAGTGGCGGGTGCCTCCGGGCAGCTCTAAAGTGAATTCATGGCCCTGGGGTTTGCCTAGTAGGGCGCGCCCCAGCGGTGAGTCCATACTAATATAGTCCTTAGCCCTATCGAATTCGTCAGGTCCGACAATCCGGTACCAGCTCGCATTACCTTCGGGTTCTTCGAGCTGCACCCACGCCCCAAAATACACACGTTTCGCATGGCGGACACCCGCCTGTGGAGCGACGATGGTCATGCCTTCCAGCCTTTTGCGTAAAAAGCGCACTCGCGCGTCAATTTCACGTAATCGCTTCTTGCCATAGGTGTATTCCGCATTTTCTGAGCGATCGCCCTGAGCGGCCGCCTCGGATACTGCTTGGGTCACTTGGGGACGTTCTTTGAGCCACAATTGATCCAGTTCTTGGCGTAGTCGTGCGGCACCTTCTGGCGTGATGTATTTCGATCCGTGAACCGTAGGGGGACGATATCGAGACAATTTGGGCCTCCTTTGGCCTGATTTTGCAAAGTTCGTGACGAAATTCCGTTCAAAGACGATCCAATCGAGAATTTGCTCACAGCCGAGCGAAGGCTTAAGTCTCTAGGATACCTGCCTGTTGTTATCGATTCCCCTAGCGGGCTTTATCCCCCTTCATTGAAGTCCGCACCTCTAAGCCCCGAGCACAACTCGGGGCTTTTTTTTGGTGGTAGACTTCCCCCTATCGGCCTCAAGTTGCGGGGCGAATAAGGGGTTTCACGATGAATAAATTAGGTTTGGGCTTAATACTAGCCGCTGCAGTACTTCTTTCCGGTTGCGGCTACAATGCCCTCCAAGTCCAGGACGAGCAGGTAAAATCCGCCTGGTCCGAAGTCATTAATCAATATCAACGCCGTTCCGATTTGATCCCTAACCTCGTCAATACGGTTAAAGGATACGCGACTCAAGAACAACAAGTGTTGCTCGGTGTCACCCAGGCCCGCGCTAAAGTGGGTTCTATCCAGGCGACTCCCGAATTGGTTAACAATCCGGAGGCGTTTGCCAAATTCCAGGCGGCTCAAGGCGAGCTGTCCAGTGCACTGTCCCGCCTCTTGGTGGTGACCGAGAACTACCCACAATTAAAATCGGACCAAAATTTCCGTGATCTGCAGGCGCAATTAGAGGGTACTGAAAATCGTATCACCGTGGCGCGTAATCGATATATTCAGGCCGTTCAGGGTTACAACGTGACGGTACGGGAATTCCCGGGCAACCTGACGGCTATGATATTTGGTTATAAAATCAAGCCCAATTTTACGGTCGAGAATGAGGCGACCATTGCTAAGCCGCCCACTGTGGATTTCGGTGCAGCCACCGCACCGCCGGCCGCCACGCCACCCGCGGCTACGACCTCGCCCACGGCTCCGGCTCGTTAAAGTCGCGTCGCAGTCTTGCTCAAAATTTCCCGCGCCGTTAATTGTGTAGGGTTTGCCCTGCTGGCGGCGCTGTGGATGCGCGGGGCGCAGGCCGAGGTCGCGGTTCCGCCCCTTACCGCTCGGATCATGGATATGACGGGCACGTTATCTGGGGAGGCGGTCGCCCGTATCGAAAGCCAACTAACTCAGTTCGAGACCACCAAGGGCAGCCAGATTGCAGTGCTCGTGGTGTCGACTACTCAGCCCGAAGAGATTGAGCAGTTTAGTATTCGGGTCGCCGATACGTGGAAAGTCGGACGCAAGAAGATCGACGATGGGGCGATATTGGTTATTGCCAAGGATGATCGACGGGTGCGAATTGAAGTGGGCCGCGGCTTAGAAGGCGCGCTGCCCGATGCGATTGCGAATCGCATCATTCAAGAAAACATCACTCCACATTTTAAGCTCGGTGACTACGATGGGGGCGTGAGCGAAGGCGTTACTAAAATTCTTTCGGTGGTCAACGGCGAACCGTTGCCCGAGCCTGACCATAAATGGGAGCGTCGCGGTAGTGGACTTGGCAATATGTTGCCGCTACTGCTGGTGGTCGTGTTTGTGGCGAGCGGCGTGCTGCGAGCTCTTTTCGGTCATTTGTTCGGATCGGTAGCAACGGGCGGCATCACCGGTGTAATCGCGTTTTTTCTGAGCCATTTCTTGCCTATAGGATTGGGCGCCGGGTTATTGGCATTTGTGTTTGCGCTGTTGATGGGATCGACACGCGGTTGGTCGAGTAGTGGGGGTGGGTTCGGTGGCTGGGGCGGAATCGGCGGCGGCGGTGGAGGCGGTGGCTTCGGCGGCGGTGGCTTTGGCGGTGGCGGTGGTGGCTTCGGCGGCGGCGGCGCCTCTGGCGGTTGGTAATGGCTATTGGGCGCTTACTACGGCATGCATCATCCGCTCATTGGCGAACGCGCATGCTATTTCCGAGCGCAACGCTCGACGTAATCGAGACGGCCGTGACGGCAGCTGAACGTACGCATTCGGGCGAGATTCGTTTCGCGGTGGAGACTGCATTGACTCCTTGGCATGTGTTGCACGGGATGATGCCGCGTACTCGCGCTCTGGAGGTGTTCTCATATCTCAGAGTGTGGGACACCGAACTAAATAACGGTGTGCTGATTTATGTACAGTTAGCAGATCGGCATGTAGAAATAGTGGCCGATCGCGGCTTCCAGGGTCGAGTGCCCGCGGCAGAGTGGCAAGCCGTGTGCCGGGTTATGGAGGAGCATTTCCGTGCGGGTCGATATCAGAATGGCTCAGTGGCCGGAGTTGAGGCGGTGGGTAGGATTTTGGCGCATCAATTTCCGCTACAACCGGGTAGCTTGCGGCAGCACAATCAATTGCCTGACCGTCCCACTCTGCTGTAGGGGTTACGAATGACGGTTAATTTCCTTAGGTACACGCGTACATCCTTGTTTGTGAGTGCGGGGATTTTCGCTGTAAGCCTGGGTACAGTTTTAAGTGGATGTTCGTTATTTAAGCCAGCGATCGTGAAGCCAGCGCTGGTCGTCGTGGCACCCCCCCCTGCACCGGAATTGCCGACCCCGGCGGCGACGCATCATTTTGTGATCGAGCCTGCAAATAGCGAAGTGGTGGGTTACGTGCAGCGGACGCGAGTGGGCAAGGAAGATACCTTGCCGGATATTGCTCGGCGTTTTGATGTGGGCTACGAAGAATTGTTGCTGGCGAATCCTGGTGTCGATCCGTGGTTGCCGGGCGTAGGCCGCGAAGTCGTCGTGCCGACGCAATTTGTGTTGCCTTCCGCACCGCATGAGGGAGTGGTAGTGAACGTTGCGGCGATGCGCATTTTTTATTATCCGCCGCATAAAAAATCCGAGCCGCAAACGGTATTTACGCATCCTATTGGCATCGGTAAAGTGGGTTGGAAGACGCCCGAGGGCACCACCAAAATTGTCAGTCGACAAAAAGATCCCGTGTGGGTGGTGCCCAAATCCGTGCGTGATGAACACGCCGAGAACGGCGATGTGTTGCCCGCCAAGGTGCCGGCGGGGCCGGATAATCCACTGGGGCAGTATATGTTTAGACTAGGTTGGCCCAGTTATTTGATTCATGGCACGAATAAGCCCTATGGTGTCGGTATGCGCTCAAGTCACGGCTGCATGCGCTTATACCCGGAAGACATCGCGGTATTTTTTGATTTGATTCCCGTAGGCACCCCGGTGACGGTAGTTAATCAGCCGTACCTGTTTGGGTGGAGTGGCGGTACGCTGTATTTACAGGCCTATGGCGTGCTTGAAGATGATTCGCGCGACTGGAGTCGTAATCGCAAACGGCTGCTCGCGCAAATGTTGAATCCCAAACTAGGCAAGAAAATTGCCGTGCATGAAAAGGAAATCGATTGGCAGCGGGTGGGCGAAATGGCGCGTGCGCCGCGGGCGATTCCGGTGGCCATCACCGGACACGGGGACGCTATTGAAAAAGTGGTGGCCTCCGCTCGTTTGGTTACCAATGCGCTACCGACCGGGTCTAATTGGGATGGTAAGACAGGATTATTGGTGGACGAGAAAACTTTTAAGGACTTGCTCGGTGGGCGCACGCAAGCGTCGCAGCCGGAGTCTTCTCTTAAGCCTTCACCCTAAATTTTGCATTGCATAATGCGAGCGGTTTTTAGGGCCTTAATCTTCATAGGTGCGGCAGCCCACGCGGATGCGCCCATCGAGGGCCATGATTATCATTCTTTTGCCAACGTGGATCAGTTTCGGGTAGTGCACTTGGATCTTGCGTTGGACGTAGATTTTAAAGAGCATGTGTTACGCGGTAGCGTCACTCTTGAAATTAAGCGACTTGATCCGCACGCCACTCAGCTCGTCTTGGATACTCGCGAGTTGCACATCAGTAGCGTCACTCAACAGAGCACTGACGTCACTGGGGCAACCAGCGCCACTAGCGCAATGGAACCGATCTGGGTGAGTCGGCCGTTTCAGAGCGGTCGAACCGATCCCATTTTGGGGAGTCCGCTGATCATTGAACTGCCACGCTCCGCGCGCGCGATGGAGTTCATTAAAATCGAGTACGAAACCTCGCCGGCTGCAACGGCATTGCAATGGTTGTCACCACCGCAAACCGCTGGCAAGCACCAGCCCTTCTTGTACACTCAGTTTGAGCCGACGGGTACGCGTAGCTGGATCCCGTTACAAGATACTCCCCAGGTGCGGGTGACCTACCGCGCGGTTATTCAAACGCCCGATGAGTTATTGGCAGTCATGAGTGCTCAAAACGACCCTAAAGCTAAGCACACCGGCGAATTTGAATTTGCCATGTCTAAGCCGGTGGCTTCGTACTTGATTGCGCTAGCCGTGGGTGATTTGAAATTCAAAGCGACCGGGGCGCGGACCGGTGTGTATGCGGAGGGCGGGCAGGTGAAAGCGGCGGCGCTAGCATTTGCAGATACCGAAGCCATGCTGCAAGTCTCGACCAAACTATTGGGTCCTTATCGCTGGGAGCGGTATGACATTGTAGTGCTTCCTCCTGGTTATCCTGGAAGTGGCATGCAATATCCGCGCTTGTCGTTCATGCCAGCGACCCTGTCACGCCCTGAAGAGGCACAGGTGTTGGCATACCCAATGGCGCATTCTTGGTCGGGTAATCTTGTGACCAACGCTACCTGGGGCGATGTGTGGCTCAACGAAGGCGTTAGTAGTTATCTTGAGAGTCGCATCGTTGAGGCGGTTGAAGGTCAGCAGCGTGCGTCTATGGAGGCGGTATTGGGTTTAGCGTCGTTGCGTGAGGAACTAGTGACCCTAAAAGAGGTCGTTAACGCTAACGACAGTTTATTGGCGGTTGATATGCGCGCGCGTGATCCCCGGGCGGCGTATACCCCGGTAGCGTCCGAAAAAGGTCGACTATTCTTAAAATACCTGGAAATTAGAGTGGGCCGCGTTGGTTTTGATGAATTCTTACGCGCTTATTTCGATAAGTTTCAGTTTCAGAGTCTTACAACAGAACAATTTTTAGCTTATTTGCAGGAAAATTTACTCAGTCAGTTCCCCGCCGCGGTAAATCATAGTCAGTTAATGGCGTGGTTCACGGAACCCGGCATACCCGCAGATGCCGTTATACCCGCAGGCGATGTATTCATCAGCGTTGATACGATTCGAGTAGCGTGGCTTGCAAATACAACACTCCTTCCATTGGACCTCGCTCACTGGGTAACGCCCGAGTGGTTGCATTTCTTCAAGTTGCTACCCGTACATTTGAGCGCGCTGCAAATGACGCAACTGGAGCGGGCTTTAGTCGCAAGTCGAAATCGTAGCCCAGAGGTTGAACAAGCGTGGCTGATGTTAGTGATCCGCAATGACTACGCGCCAGGGTTTGCGCGCTTGCATGCCTACCTTAAAAGCATTTGCCGTATCAAGTGGGTTCAACCCCTGTACGTCGCGCTGCTGCAAACTCCCGCGCATAAAGAATTTGCGAAACGCGTGTATTCAGAGGCGCGTCCCGGCTATCATTCGGATACGGTGACGGCTATAGATGCGATAACCAATGACAAGTGAATGGATGAAGGTGATGCTCGAGGAGATTTCGCGCAAGGAAACAGAAAGTAACCAGGCGCAAATCGAAGAGCGGCTGCGCGCCGCGGATGCGGAGGTACCCTCGAGTGATGTTGAGTAGCCTAGGTATCCAGGTCGAGGAGGGACTTGGCCCCGATCAAGTGATTACGCCCATGCGCACGGCGCTGACCGCATTCGTGGGGCGTACCTTGCGCGGTCCGGTCAATAGGCCTGTTACGGTTACTAGTTTCTCTCAGTTCCAACAAGTTTTCGGCGGCTTGTGGCAGCCCGGCTTATTATCGTACGCGGTTGAGCAATATTTCGACAATGGTGGTCGTGAAGCCATTGTTGTGCGTGTGGTCAATGGTGCAACCGCGGCGACGATGAGCTTGGCTGCGGGTACTGAAAAGCTCACGCTGCGGGCGGTGCGTCCGGGTACGCGTGAGTTTTTAAGGGCTAGTGTGGACTACGACAATATCCTGCTCGACAATGTTTTTGAGTTTAATCTCTTAGTGCAGCGCGTACGTCTGCAAGGCACCGAGCAAGTTGAGGACCAGGAGAGCTTTCAACAAGTATCGTTATTGCCGACGTCGGAGCGTTACTTGCTCAGAGTTTTGACTGAGTCGGAGTTAGTGCGTGTGCAAGGCATTTTGCCAGCTTTGCGACCCGATCGAACTTTAGACCCGAATAGTGGACTCGCGACGCGTTATGCTTTTTCTAACTCGGATGGCGACGATGGAGCGCCGCTGACGGACTACGATCTGATCGGTTCGGCACTCGATAAGACGGGATTGTTTGCGTTGACACAGGTCGAGCAATTCAATTTATTATGTATACCACCGCCGACGCGCGAAACCGATGTGGGACCTAGCGCATTGTTAGTGGCTGCGCGTTTTTGCCGCGAGCGCCGAGCGATGTTGATAGTCGATCCGCCCTGTGCTTGGGCAACTGCCGACGATGCGCTGCGTGGCATGCGCCGATGGGATTTTTACGACGAAAACACGCTGATGCATTTTCCGCGTATTTTGGCCTACGATAAGCTGCGCGCACGCTTTGAGGCATTTGCCTCTTGTGGTGCGGTGGCGGGAATGTTGGCGCGTGCCGATGCCAGCGAGTCAGGGTGGTCGCCGGCTAGAATAGAAGAGGTCGCGCTACGTCCTGGCTTCCGCTTAAGTTGTTTGGTGACTGAAGAGGCCCGGGCTAAATTGGCGGCGCGTGGCGTCAATACTCTGCAAGTGGTACGTGCGGGGGTAAAAAATGGCGTGCCGCTCCGTACCTTGACGCCGAGCACTGGCTATTCCTCGGAATGGAAATCACTGGCGGCACGGCGTCTGGCGCTGTACATCGTCAATAGTCTAGAACATGGCACTCGTTGGGTAGTATTAGCCCCGCAACCTGCCAAAGTCGCCGCGGCGGTTGAGCTCCAAGTGCGCGCGTTTTTTGTGGATCTGTACGCGGCGGGCGCATTTGGTGACCGCCATCTTGAGGACGCTTATTTTGTCAATTGTGACCAAGACAATCATCGTCTGCTTGCCGATCCGCATGAGTTTCAATTGCTAATCGGTTTTACGGCTGAACGCGCGTCCGATGAATTTCATGGTTTTCGTATTGCCCATTCCCCGACGGGCAGCAAGGTGTCGGCGGTGAATGCCAGTCTGTACCGATCATGAGCAATCTCCATATTGTGTTTTCGCACGGTAAGGAAACTGGTCCTTGGGGTTCGAAAATTACCAGCATGGCGAAAGTAGCCCGCGCGCTAGGGCTAGGCGTTGATTCGGTGGATTACCACGGTATTGAGAACCCGTTAGAGCGGGTTGACAAGCTGCTGGAATTCGGCGCGCGCAGCACGGCTCCGTTGTTACTCGTGGGATCGAGTATGGGTGGGTATGTGTCGGCAGCGGCGGCGGCACGCTTAAATGCGCGCGCACTATTTTTGCTAGCGCCCGCCTTTTATATGCCGGATTTTGAGTCGTTCACCCCTCAGGACGTTACCTGCCCGACGGCAATTGTGCATGGGTGGGGTGATGAGGTGGTACCGGTGCAGAATAGCATTCGCTGGGCCCGCGAACACTTAGCCACTCTCTACGTGTTGGACTCGGACCATCGATTGCAAGATAAGATCGAGCCCATTTGTGAACTATTTAAGGCTTTTTTACAAGTTCACTCGGCAGCATAGCCGCCTGATGTGCGGCGAGTGCAAGTTCGCGCAAACTTTCGCCCAATTGTTCGCCGCAGCGTTTGCCCATGGCTTCAAACCCCGCCCCCATGGCTTCGATATTTGCATTGACATAACTTTTGCCGGCCACCGATTCTAAGAAAGAGAGTAGTTTCTTAAGCTCCGCATCGCTCAAATCTCGATAGCCGTAGGCCATATAACTACGCAAGGGATCGTTCATGTTCTGTTCCATATCCTGGCGCGTGGCTTCGCTTGATTTGCGCGCTCGGTCGTCGGCCGCAATGGGGTCACGTCCTGAGCCTATGGCGGTCCCGACCGCCACCGCTCGTCCCATTCTTAAGAATATGTTAACCGTCGATTCGGTGGAACGCGTGGCCTTCGCCAATTTAACCATGAGGGCATCCCGTGATGGAGTTGACGGCGCGGCCAGTTGTCCATTCATCGCTTTGTCGATGCTGGCTTCGGGTAGTTTAGAGAGTGCAAGATCAGCTACCACCATGTGCTGGCCTGCCTCGCTGTTGAGAAACGCCAGAGTTTTCTTGACGCTATTGGCATCCATATTTGCGGCTAAGGCTACGAGTGCCGGCGGTTCAAAATTGTAAATACGAAAGCCGTGTTCGGCCGCCGTGGAGATGGCGCCGAGCTGCGAGTCGGTGAGTGCAGTCGCGGAATCAGCGGAAAACATCTGGCGAATGCGTTCGGGCATTGATCCTAAAGTGGCACGGACTTGTTCGCGTATTTCAGCCGCCTGGTAGACCTGAGCCGCCGTATCGATGTCGATACCACCGCCGCCAACACCAACACCATAGGCTGAAGTGGCCAACATCATGAGTAACATAAAACGCTGCATGAACAATCTCCAGGTGACTTAAGCCTCAGGGCAATTGTACACTCAACCTCCCAGCGAGCTGCCAAACGGAAGGTTTCTAATGTACAAGGCTTATTTTCTGTGCGCGGCTATGCCGCTATTTGTTAGCGGTGGATGTACCGCTAAGCCGGCCCCTGAGCCTCCCGCACGCGCGGCTCCTTCCTCGCGTCCACAAGCGACCGTATTCGATCCGCTCACCCAAGATATTGACCGAGCCCGCCAAGTGCAGGGTACTGTGGATCAAAGTGCCGAGAGCGCGCGTAAGGCCGTGGATGCGCAAGAGCGCGGTGAAGCATCGCCTTAATTCCAACTTCCGCCGCGCCCTTGTTTGGTACTACCGCGACGCTTTTTGGAATCAATTCGGCGCTCTTTGGATGCCAGGGTAGGGCGGGTTTTCTTGCGAATTTTAGGAACTACCATCGCAGCGCGAATCAAGCCTTCCAGTCGCTCAAGGGCATCGCGTCGGTTTTGCTCCTGGCTGCGTTCGCTGCGCGCGCTCAGTAAAATAGTCCCATCGAGCAATAATTTTTGGCCCGCTAAGCGTCGCAACCGATTTCTAACCGCGACCGGTAGGCTGATATTCTGTGGCAACAAGAAGCGCAGCTGCACGGCGCTCGATACCTTGTTGACATTTTGGCCGCCGGGTCCCGAGGAGCGAATAAATTTCCACTCCAGCTCGTCATCACCCACCACGATGTCAGGCGTCAGTACAAGCGGCAACTAGTCGATCTCCGAAGCAGGTGCGGTACGGACCACAATTTCGCGTTGCGCAGCCGGAATGGTGAGCTTATTTTCTTTAAACAGCCGCCAGATCGCGCGATTCACTTCGGAGCGCACATTGTTGACCCCTTCTTGCGGGTCAGAGATCCAAAAGCGCAGCTCCAACTCGATACCGCTGTCACTAAAATGCATGAGCCGCGACACCGGTGCAGGGTCCTTCAAAACGCGCTTTTGGCCCTCGCAGGCCGCGAGCAAGGTGTTCAAGGCGAGTTCTGGATCATCTCGGTAGCTCACGCGAATAGGTAATTTGAGTCGCACTCGTGGGTCGGTGTAACTCCAGTTGATTACCGCATTCGAAATTAATTGTTGATTGGGAACCAGCATTTCTACGCCGTCTCGATCCCGCACCACGACGTAGCGACCGCGTAATTCTTGTACCCACCCGAAATTTTCAGTATTAGTACCGCTTTGCCCGGACAAGCTGATGACATCGCCGGGTTTGATGGATCGATCCAGCAATAGCACAAAGCCGCTCACAAAATTTGCCGCAATGGACTGTAGGCCGAAGCCAAGACCAAGACCAATAGCGCCGGTTAGAACCGTCAGTGCGGTGAGATCAACGCCGGCGGCATTTAACCCCAACAGTATGCTAAGGCCAATTAAAAATGCATTGGCAAATTTAGCAATGCCGATGCGAGTGGAGGGCGCCAGGTTGTGCAGTTTCTTTAAACGACGGTCGAGCCAACGACTGATCCAGGCTGCCACCAACACAAATAGGGTGAGCGTAAAGAATAATTTCATCACCGACCATAGCGTGATGCGACTCTTGCCGGAGGAGATGCCCAAGCTATCGAGTGTATTAATGATTGGATCTAACCAACCTAAATATTCGGCGGCAATCGCCAACCATAGGAACAGCGTGATACGGCTCTCCCATTGCTGCATCCAAGATTTATTGCCAAGACTGGCCGCAAACAGAAACACGATGACACGCATGATGGCGTAAGCGCCGATCAGCCGCATGGCAGCGTCTAGCAAGGTCGTATCAAAATGCGCAGCGGCAAGCGCACTGCGGGCAATGACCACAAATAGTAGGGCAGCGAGTGCCGGCGCAGCCACTACGCTCCCTTGCGAGAAAAAATAATTCCATGTCAACACCACTGGCGCGGCGGTTGTTTGACGGCGCGACCGATTGAGCAGGGCGGCTCCGACAAAACTACCGACCACCAGGCATAATGCGAGCATCGCCAATTCAGTCAACACATCGCGGGTCAGCAGGATGTCGATAAAACCTGCGATGCGCTGGAAGATTTCGGTCATGCGTTGAGATCCGGTATACGCAGACTTTCAAGTCGGGCGATTTGATCCTTGAGCAGCAACTTGCGTTTCTTTAGACGTTTCATCTGTACCTCGTCCATTTTGAAATCCATGCTCAGGCGCGTGATGATGTCATCGAGATCGCGGTGCTCAATACGCAATTGGCGCAATCGCTCAATGTTCTTGAACAGTTCAGTATTAACTTTATTATTGTCGTCACTCACAAGAATTTCTGCCATAGCGGCGTTACGCCAACCGGTAGCTTAGCTAACCGGCCTAAAGGATTCCAAGAAACATGCGGATGGTGAAAATCAGAGCCGACCGACCCTGCAAGACCGAATTGCATGGCAAGCTGTGCACAAGTGTCAATTTGTGCTGCCGCATGACCCCCGGTGACAACTTCCAATCCTGTCCCACCCGCGGTTTTGAAATCAGTTATCAATTGGCGGCGAGCGCCCGCGGATAGCTTGTAGCGCAGCGGATGAGCGAGCGACGCCACACCTCCTGCGCCCGTAATCCAGCCCACCACCTCGGCAAGCATTGGCCATTGGTTTGCAAGTGCTGCGGCCTTACCACGGCCTAGGTATTTAACGAATGCCTCTTCGTTGTCGTTGACATGACCCGCTGCCACCATAGCAGCCGCGAGATGCGCGCGCGTGGGCAACCCTGGATGCCCTTCGACCGTGGCCAATAGCGTAGCCCCCGGCAACCCCATTTCGGTCAATCTTGCGCACAGGTTACGCATGCGAATATGGCGACGGTGTGCCTGGGAGTTAAGCTGGGCGTTAAGCTCGGCAGACGCGGGGTCCACCCATAACCCTAAAACATGAATGCCTTGCGAGCGCCAGGCAGCCGAAATTTCAACGCCTGGGACGATTTTTAGGCTCTGGGGCGCTTGAACAGAATGCGCTGCTGCACTGCGCGTGGCCTCCTCGACACCGGCCACGCTATCGTGATCCGTAAGCGCGAGGACCTCGATGCCCGCATGGGCTGCCGCGGCGATGAGTTCGGTCGGGTTTAGCGATCCATCGGAGTGGTTCGAATGCGTATGCAGGTCGATTTTCACGAAGCCAGACCCACCGCTTCCACGGTAAGGCCGCGTAGCACGATAAAGCCCTGCGCCCGCTCGAATCCGTTATTGGTATAATCAAACGTATAGGTACGTAATAAACGTCGTTTGCCTTCATTGTCCCTTGTTAGGCGAAAGCCGGCAAAGGCGACAGTTTCATCCAGGAACTGCACCACCGCCTCCGAACAGGTTTGTTTCGCAATCCGATTCGCGGTGGCACGGGCGTCCAGGGCGCTCTGCCATATTTTATAAGCGGTTGCTAGCGCACCCGCGAGTGCTACCATGAGCCATAGGTCCTCGTTCATGAGGTGAAGCTTACCGCTACGGGGGCTAGATTTTCGATAAATGCGCCCCATATTGAAGGTTATGAGTAAAAACCTGCCGCCTGACCTGGAAGTACGCGTCGATCCTGACGAGATGGTGCGCTACGTTCATAGTCTGATGACCACCCCGCAGACCAAGGGGGGATCCACGATTGTCGCCCTGGCCGAGCGCCAGTGGGGTGGGGATACCGCGCTCGCTCGAGCCGCGCAGTTGCGGTGGAGTGCTCTCAACAGAGCATTCGGCGATGCGCGGGTCAGTAGTTGGACGACTTATCAAAAGAGCAATCAAATTCATGTGCCAGCGGCATTAATCGCCGCCGCGGGCGTCGCCCGACTCACGGTTGCCGCCGATGAGGTGGTGTTTGACATACCGACCTTGTTAGACGCCACCTTGCAGTTGTGCGAACCTGCCGGTTACGCTTAAAGAGGTTCATTGAGGGCCGGGGGTTCGTTAAAGGCCAAAAAGTCGCCGTTAATTAAGCTCGTCCGACAGTTATAGCGCAGTCGATGCCCATCCACGCGCGTCACCTGACCTCCGGCCGCTTCTAAAATCGCCTGCCCTGCCGCCGTGTCCCACTCCGAAGTCGGACCGAAACGCGGATAAAGATCCGCCTCGCCCTCGGCGATGAGACAAAATTTCAACGAACTTCCAACGCCTTGCAATACGTGCTTTTTGAGGGTTTGCAAATACGCCGCCGTTTCAGCACTGGCATGCGAACGACTCCCCACCACGCGCAGCGGGTCTTGCACTGCGGACACTTTAATGGACTCGTAGGTTTTCAGTTCGCTGGCGTTCGCAGCCGGGCTCGTCTGGCCCGTGCTCGTTTGACGATACGCGCCGACGCCCACCGCGCCCCAGTACAATTTTTTCAAATAAGGCGCCGCCACGATTCCCAGCACCGGCTCATGGGCCACGACCAGCGCAATATTGATGGTAAATTCGCCGTTGCGTTTGACGAATTCACGCGTGCCATCCAAAGGATCGACGACCCATAATTCATTCCATGCGCGACGCTCGCTCCAAGGTGCCTGGGCCGATTCCTCCGATAAAATGGGAATATCCGGCGTCAGTTTCGTCAAGCCCGCAGCAATAATGCGTTGCGATTCCAAATCCGCCAAGGTCAACGGCGAGGCGTCATCCTTGTGCGCCACCGCAAACTCGCCCTCATAAATTTGCAAGATAGCGGCCCCGGCTTGCTCCACTAGGGGAATTAAGGCTTGAGCAAGAGCGGTAAGATCACGCATAGGGTTGCTATCATACGCAAAATGCCCCATGCGCCCGCCCTCGATTGGTCGATCATTGATACCGTGCTGCTCGATATGGACGGAACATTGCTCGATTTGGAATTCGACAATTGGTTTTGGCAATCTCTAGTCCCGCAAGCGTACGCGGGCTCTCAGGGGGTTTCGGTGCAGGCCGCAGAGCTGGCGTTGGCGCCAAAATTTCGCGCGGTCGCGGGAACATTGCGTTGGTATTGCATCGAATATTGGTCAGACGAATTGGGCCTAGATATTGCGGCAATCAAGCGCGGCGCGAGCGCCAGAGTACGATACTTACCCGGTGCGCAAGAATTTTTGGTGAAACTCGCTGCAAACGGCAAGCGCCGCATTCTAGTCACTAACGCGCATCCCATTGCCCTTGCCATTAAGAGTGATCAAGTGGCTCTCGAACAGCATTTCGATGTGAGCTATTCCAGCCACTCTTTTTTAGTTGCCAAGGAAGATCTACAGTTTTGGTCGCGGTTGATGGCGGCGGAGTCTTTCGATCCTAAGCGTACGCTGTTCGTGGACGATAGCCTGGCGGTGTTAAGCGCCGCACGTAATTTTGGTATTGCGCATATCCGAGCGGTACGTCGCCCCGATAGCGCGCGTCCGTCGCAACAGACTCCGGGCTACAGTTCTGTGGAGAGTGTTGTCGATTTGCTCTAGTTAAAAAAATTCTTATTTAAAAAAGGCTAGGGAAGCGCCGGCCCCATTCGTGGAAAACTTACCTTTACCTTAGCGCCTCCCTCAATGCCCGATTCAAGGTTCACGGTGCCTGAATGCAGCTGGGTGATTCTAAGCATTAGTGCAAGCCCCAGGCCGGCACCTTCAAAATATTTGTCTTCCTCTGGCCCCCGAAAGAATCGATGAAAGGCGCGGGCTGCGGTTTCCGTGGTGAACCCAGGGCCATCGTCCAGCACTGCAAGGGTTATGGACTGATCGGTGTGCCCAATCTCTACGCAAATCCGCGCGCGCGTGTCGTATGGCGTTGCTCAATAAATGGCGCAGCAGAATTGCCAGCGCTTCTTGGTCACCGGGCACAGTTTCTTGGTCACCCGTGCACAGTTTCTTGGTCACCCGTGCAGCGAACGTCAATATTGCGTTCACGCGTCGAAGTGACGAACTCCCCTATCACTAATTCCGCCAGATGCTTGAGTTGCACGCGACCGTGACTTATCTGCACGCTGGTGTTGGCGTCAAAGCGTGCCAAGGTTAGGACCGAATCCACCATTTGAGCAGCATCGCACTTAAGGGATTGCGCAGTTCATGGGCGGCATCAGCCGTGAGGGCGCGCTCACGAATTAATGAGTCATGCACTCGGTGAGTTAGGCGATTCACTGCTTCGGATATCGACAGTAGTTCGGGTGGTAATCCCGATCCATCGACCGGTTTCTCCGCCTCAGGTGTGAGTGAGTCGAGGGCCTTCGCGTAGCCAAAAATAGGCGCGGTAGTCTTACGCGCGATCCACGCGATCGCCGCGAATAACGCTACCATCATGGCGGCACCCGGTGCCATCAGTCGCAAGGCGCTCGAATTTGCGAGCGCCGCTCGACGGGACATTGGCTGTGCAACATGTATGGTGGCGGCATCGAGTTGCAAGGCTAGTGTGTATACGCGGTATTGTTTGCCGCCGATGGTTGCATAGCCAAAGCCCCGATCATGTGCGCCCGCTAGTGGCGCCACCGGGGCGCCATGAGAACGAAAAACCAAAATGCCATTCGGCCCTCGTACCTGATAAACGATATCGCTTTGGCAGTTTTGATCAATCACGGCTAGTTCTAAACCAATGCCATTTTTGGTTTCGTTGAGTTCTGATATTTCGTTACGCACCACCGCAAGTACAGCGTTCGCGGTATTATCGAGAGCATCATCAAAGAGCCGGTCTGAGGTTAAAACTGCGGCGCTATACAGCCAAAAACTACTGGCACACCATGCGAGGAGAGTAGCGGTTCCAATTACCAGCGTGAGTCGATTCAATAAGGACCAACGGGGAGCGTTCACCGACTAGGCTCAACTAGCCCAGTGATACAGCGCCTCTTCAATGCGCGCGCGTGAGACCATATCTCCTGCCCGGCGCGAGGACACCGAGAACTGCAAATTCCTGGGCGGTTAGGCTAATCGGTTGGCCGCGCAGCATGACTGAAGCGCCCAGGGAGTCAATGGTTAAAATGCCCAGGACATGTAAACCATTGGTGCGCACTCCTTGGCGCCGGTCAATGGCTCTAAGACGAGCCGCAAGTTCTTCTAGGTCTGTCGGCTTGACCCTGTAGTCGCCTGCCCCGGCGTCCAATCCTGCGATTCGATCATCAATCCGACCACGCGCAGTTACGATGAGGATTGCTGCCGTCCGGCAGCCCTAAGTCAACTATCACCGCGTCATAGGGGGTCATTTCGGCGCTTGGACTCAGCCACGCCGCGTGAGCGGCAGATGCTGTTTGTACCCAATCGGTGGCGTGCTGATCTTGGGCTAATCCGGCTTTCAAGGCGCGACCCACCATGGCGTCATCTTCGATGAGGAGTAGCCGCATAGTGAATTGAGTTAGAACTGGTACTCGACTTGAAAGCGCAAAGTTCGGTCTGGCGAGTGCCCCGTGGTACCGAAAAGTAACGCTGCGTTATAGGAGAGTGATTTAGGTCCAGAAATTGGCACGTGACCGAGCAGCACGGGTCCAACTCGGTGGAGCTGGTCAGGATAGTTGCCAATTTGCTTGGTTTTGGTGCCAAATTTTCCAAAGGCTTGAATTCCGAATTCAAGTGATGCGCTGTATCGATATTTGAGCTGGCTTTGATAACTGAGCTCCACGCTTGGACGGGTCGAGTCCGCGAAATGATGGTCGAACAGCAAATTTAGGTTTGCCTCAATTCTCCCAATGTCCCGTCACGCCCATGCCGGACCATTGCCATCGGCTCGATCCTCACTCTGATATAAATAGCGCCCGGCGCTTAAAGGCCCGATGTATAGAGTGATTCGGCTATTCGGCGGAATATGCTTCTCGCGATTGAGCGAATAACTTTCGAATTCCTCCGCAGTAGCGCCCTGATTTTCGACCGTATTCCGCACCTTCTCAGCGGTTGGAATGCTGAGCACTGCGGGGACGAATTCCCGGTTTTTGACCAGGATTAAAAACTCGGGTTCAGCGGCGAATGCGGGCACCATCATGCAGATGAGCAAACTCACGAGCCGCTTGCTATACATAAGTTTCATGGATGCTCCTTGATTGATTATTACTCAGCATCGTCGGAGTTGCGGTCTTGCGAAGATCTCTTTGGTACTCCAAAGGAGTAAGTTACCCCAATGTAGGCAACCCTACCCACTTGAGCACGACTATAAGTATCCGTCAATTCGGGAGTTACCACATAGCGGCGCAATACCTGACCGTTAAAGAGATCAACGACGGTAAATGCCGCTGTCCATTGGTCTGAGAGCGTGCGGCGATAGCCTATATTGACCAAGTTGATCGCATCAATATAGCCCTGCGGGGTTAGGCGTTTAGCCGAGTGATTAATGGACAGTTGCAGGGTGTCAACTCCGTTGGGGCGATAATCCAAGTTCGCCTTGGCATTTACGCCGGTAGTGGACTTGAGTCCTGGTGTCCCCAGCGCGGGTAGGTCGAGTTGACGGTAGAAAAAATTCGCACTCAGGCCGTAAGACCATTGGTGCACCGGATGAGCGCTGGCAATTAGCTCTAAGCCCTCGGACTTATCGCTTGGCAAGTTCGCTTGGGTAATTAATACCACGGTGCCGCTTAGTGGCTGCGATAGGTCGGTGACGCTATTTTGGTTGTGGTGTACGTAGCCGGCTAATTCCAAATTGAAGCGTTTGGATTCCCGTGCATAGCCGAGTTCCAATGCGCGCGTGTCTTCTGGGAGTAGGGTGGGATTGCCGACGCGTAGGTTTTGGATGTCGCGTTGGTCAATAAAGGGGTCGAGTACCTGTGGGTCTGGACGGGTCACCCGACGGCTAACGCTCAACGAAATTGTTGCCTCTGAGGAGATGCGGCGCTCAACGCGGAGATTTGGATATGCCCCGCTATATTGGTTGTTCAGGGTGTTGTAAGTGCGCTCTAGCCGCAGCCCCGCCAGAAAGTTCCACAGCAAGTGGCTTGATTCGTAACTGCTATACAAGGAATGGATAGTTTGCACGTAATTAAACTGATTAATAATGCTGGGATTGGGAAAAATTTGACCCGAAAGGGGATCAATTCGGCCGCCGCCGTTAGCGAGCCTATTATTAGCTCGCTCGAAGTCGTAACCCATCTTTATTTGGATTATGCGGCTCAGTGGCAAAACATAGTCGGCGCTTAGCTCAGTAATGTCGTTGACAGTGTTAAAACTCAAGTTATCAGAGTTCGACGCTGCGACTGGCAAATTATATGTATTAAAGTAATTAAAGGCCTCCTCACGGTGCATCCGTGAGTGACGAGCAGCCAAACTAAGTGACTCGTCCGGACGCGAGAAATCTTGGGTAAATTGCAGCTTCTGCTCGCTGTCCGCACGTCGCTCAATGCCCGCGCCCGAGCGACTGGTTTGAGTGAGCGTCGTGCCATCGACTAGTTGACTCTGCTCGAGTTGTGAAAAATTCTTGGTGCCGTGGCGTTCGCGAAGACTTGCCGAAAAATCTACCGATTGATGCTCGTTAAGCCGATAACCGGCCGCCCCCTTGATTGACGGCATGAGGCGACGCACATCCTGATTGATACTGGACTGGCTGAGGATATTTAGACCAGATGCAAGTTCGGCCGTAGAGCGAATGTCATTGATGGGGCGCTGGCGATAGTCCTGACGTAGTCCAACACCGCCTGAAAAATTTATTGGCCCGTTGTTATAGCTGCCATTAGTGGCCATTTGGTAGCGATGTTCATTACCGATGCTTACGCGCGCCGAACCGGCGGTACCGGGTCGGCGGCTTTTCTTAGTGATAATGTTGATTATGCCCGCTCCGCCATTGGCTTTGAATTCCGGCGGTGGGTTGGTCATCACTTCAACGCGATCGATTTCTGCGGCTGACAGTTGTTGGAGACCATCGCCCGCCGAGGAACCTGAGAATAGTGCCGATGGTTTACCGTCCACTAGAATCGTGACGTTAGTATCGCCCCTAAGACTTACCGCGCCGTCCGCATCCACTTCCACGGAGGGAATTTCATTGAGAATGTCTGCGGCAGTGCCAGTGTTGCTTTGAATGTTGGTCGTAACGTCAGAAATTCGCCGATTCTTAAGTTGTGACACCGCGCTTTTATGAGCGGTAACCACAACCTCGGGTAGAACGTTCTCCTCACTGTCACTTGACTGGGCCATGACCGTGCCGGCTGCCGCACAGATTCCGCCTAGCAAGAACGCTATTTGTTTCAAGAGACCAATGACGCGTTTTCGAGGATTGGATCAGTAGCGCCCTCACTTGAGCGTAAGGTGAACGCACGCATTGATCCTGGTGGCACTTCGATGTGGCGATACGTGGGCCTTGGCTCGCTGCAGTCTTGAACGGCCAAGCGGATTAGGCCGGTATGGGTCACGAGCAGCGTGGTGAATCCCGCCTGGCCTGTCGATTGCGCGAGATCACGTAGTACAGCGCGTAGTCTATTGCGTGCCTCCTGTAGCGTCTCGCCACCGGGAAAGCGCACCGTGTCAGGCTCGGTTTTCCAGGTTTGTAATATTGCGGGCCAATAACGTTTCACCTCAACCTGGGTCAGACCTTCCCAGGTGCCAAAGTTAACTTCGGTCAGGCGCGAGTCGATTTTAATGAGGTGAATAGCGAGTTTGTGAGCAATGATCTGCGCTGTTTCTTGCGCCCGCAGCAGCGGGCTGGTAATGATTGAGCGAATCCCACGGCCCAATAATTGGCTGGCCAGAGTGGCACATTCGAGTTTGCCGATCTCGCACAGTGGCGGGTCACTGTGCCCTTGATAGCGGCCGGCCAAGTTCCAGGCTGTCTGACCATGGCGCGCTAGAATCAGAGTTCGTTCGAGGGCTAGATTATTCATTGACTAATCTAAGGGCAGGACGTTCCGGATGTTCACGGGAGGCACGCCACAGGGAGGCGTAAACTGCGCCGCTCGCGAGTAGTTCGGTGTGCCGGCCCCGTTCTATCACACGCCCCTTTTCAAGCACCAAAATTAAATCTGCATTCATAACAGTGGTCAACCGGTGGGCGATTACTATGGTAGTGCGATTCACCGCGAGCTGGCGCAAGGCGCGCATTAGGCGATGCTCGGTGGTAGCGTCTAGGCTGCTACTCGGTTCGTCGAGAATTATGATCGGTGCGACACCCAGCATTGCTCGGGCCACCGCGATACATTGGCGTTGGCCTCCGGAGAGATTTTTACCCCCTTCGGCAATTTGGGTATTAATGCCACCGGGTAGACGTTCGAATACATCGTCAACCCCAATAGCACGTGCTGCCGCAATGGCGTCTGCACGCCGTGCCCCCGCCCTGCCATAGGCGATGTTCTCCCAAATGCTCGCGCGAAATAATAGCGGCTCTTGTGATACGAGGGCTATGTGTTGACGCAGGTACGCAAGGGGCAGCGTACTGATATCGCGTCCGTCCAAAAAAATATTACCCTGGGTCGGATTATAGAAGCGGGGAATTAAACTGGCGAGAGTGCTTTTGCCGGATCCAGTTTGGCCCACCAGCGCCACCGTTGCGCCTGGTTCTATCAGCGCCGAAATATCATGGAGGATTGGCGCGTCAGGCTGGTAGCCGAAGCTGACATTTTTGATTCTAAGATGGCCGGAGCAACTGGTGGGGACTAGCGGCCGGACACATTCCACTACGCTAGGCCGCTCCGCTCGGCATTCGCCGATACGTTCCAGTGCAATAATCGAGCGACCGAATACGCGCCCGGTTTTCGCCAATTGGCGTGCCGGCGCCGCCATTGCGGCTAGGTAGGCCAGAAAAATTAAGAGCTCGCCGGGGGTGAGATTGCCCTGAATGACCGTATTAGCGCCATACCATGCAATCAATCCGGTGGCAGCGGCAATGGCGAGGCTGATGACGGGGCCGAATTGAGCCTGAATCTCGTTAGCGGCCATATTCTCTGCTACGCTTTTTTCCGCGCTTGCTCGATAACGAGTTTCCTCATAGTCCTCACGGACAAAAGCTTGTACGACCTGCACATTGCGCAATACCTCTTGCGCCTGAGCGGCCAGGGCGCTTTCGTGTTCACGGACGCGGCGTAACGAATTGCGCAGCCGATTCGAGTAATAGCGCGCAATAAAAATAAGTAGCGGTGCTACCACCACAGCCACAATCGCAAAGTGCCAGTCAATCAACAGCATGACGGTTGCCATACCGAAAAGCGTCAGCGCATGGGGCATGAGGTCAATGCCGATAGCGGCAATAAAATCCTGTATTTGTCGCACGTCGTTGCCAAGCCGCTCGATGATTTCATTGCCATGATTGCGGCGGTGAAAGTCCAGTGACAGTCTTTGCAAGTGAGCGAACAGGTCAAAGCGAATGCTCGCAACCACTCTTTGCCCCGCATTCAACAGTAGGCGGTTACCGCAATAAACTAAGAGCGCGTCTGCTAAGCCTAAGCTCAGCATTGCCAAGCTAAGAAAATTCAAAAGATCTAGTTGGTGATGAAGGGGGTCTGGCAGAAATTGTGCGAGCCTAGGACTAAGCTTGCGTTGAAAGATAACATTGTCAATGATGCACTTGAGCGGCCAGGGCAATAGGAGCAACACTCCCGCGCGGGCCACCATCGTCATTACGCCTACGCTGAGAGCTCGCCACTCAACTAGCAAATATGACGATAGCCAACCGCGCGGCGCCGTCTGAGAGGGGGGCATATAAGGGGTCACCCGGTGCGCTCCAGAGCATTACTGCTGGGAACTAATTCGAGTATCTTCGCGACGGTGGCGGTCCAGCTTCGCGTGCTGGCGGAATTACGCGCCGCTACACTCATCTTTTGGCGTAGTAGTTGATCGTCAATCAAGGTCGACAGCGCTAATACTAGATCATTGGCATCACCCGCTTCAAACAAGAGGCCGGTTTTGCCGTCGGCCACGAGTTCCGGAATTTGCCCAATGCGGGGTGCGATAACAGGACGACCGGCAGCTAATGATTCGACAATCTTCATGGGTGAGAAGTAGAAATCGGGCTGCGGTAGATAAGGGGCTACCGTCAGATCCATGGCGGCCAACCAAGTAGGAATATCGGCATGCGCTACTCGACCGGGGAGCAGTACTTTATCCACTAAGTCCGCTTCGCTGGCGCGCGCACGCGCTAGCGCAAGTTCTGGACCGTCGCCGACCGCCAGTAGCCTTAAGTTGGGACGGTGAGTCGCCACAGCCGCAAAAACGTCTAGCAATAGCGTCACCCCATGCCACGGCTTGAAGCTGCCGATAAATCCCACCACCGGGCCAGTAGTTGGCGCGAATGGGTGTGGAATAACTGTTTTGCACGCAGTCTTATTAAATGCTGCCAGGTCAACTCCGTTCGGAATCACGCGCAATTTAGTCGAGTTGCCGATAACGCTCTGCACATGGGTCGCGACCGCGTCAGAAACCGCAATGATGCCGCCCGCTGAGTGATACGAATATGCTTGCGCCGTCAGCGCGGCTTTCGCCAGCCGTAGGCCACGATATTTGGCTTGCTCATCAATGAGCGGAGCGTTGACCTCTAAAAAGCGGGGAACCCCGAGTTGCGCAGCAATGTGTACGCCTGACTGGTGGAAGAGGGCGTGTCGTTCGTACACCAAATCGGGTCGAAATTGAATCGCTGACAATTCGTGCAACAGCTGGGCTGCGAATAAACGGTCGGTTACAATTCGGTCAAGTTCGCGGCGTAGAATTGGGTCATCAAGGTCGCTAAGTGGCAAGCCTTGTGCTATACACTCAAGCGAAGTCGCAGTCCCATCAACGGCTATTTTTAGTTGAATGAGGTGCGCCGCAGGCGCGGGGTTGCCTGCGCCTAAAGCGGTACACGCGAGTACTACTTCGTGACCAAGCGCCACCGCAGCATTAATGAATGAGCGTACATGTACGGAGGCGCCCTTGTCCCCTAGAACCGGTATGCCGCGATCGAAATTAATATAAAGAATTTTCATGTGGGCCCTGCTACCGTCGCGCCAAACGGTTCACTACAGTCAGTGCATCCCATCAATGCATGCAATTTAACGGTGGTCTTCAGATAGTTAAAATCGGCCTTAAGCGTGGTGCGGGCTGACTTGGCTAATGAGGCCGCAATAGCGGGGGCGTTAAGCAACTGGGCAATGGCGGCGGCTAGTGCGGTAGCATCGTTTGGCGGCACCAGTAAGCCTGTGGACTCATGTCTGACAAGCTCAGGAATTCCAGAGACTTCCGTTGACACCACCGGCACACCAGCAGCCATAGCCTCAGCGATAACATTCGGGATACCGTCGCGATCACCATTGGCAACGATTCGCGGCGCCAGCGCAAAAAGGTCAGCCTCACCATAAAGGTTGACTAGCTCTGCATGCGTCATAGCCCCAACTAACGAGACTACTTTCTCTACACCACGCTTAGCGATGTCATCGGTCAGTTCCTGAAAGAGCGGACCGTCTCCCACTATTTGACAGCTAATTTCATAGCCTGAGTCGTGCAGAATCTGGCACGCCGCGATAAGATCATCATGCCCTTTCTTTGGCACCAATCGTCCCACGGATAAAATCTTAAATGCCGATTCTTTTCGGGGTACCCGCACGGGCTGGGTGTTAAACAAGTTCAGATCAATGCCATGGTAGACCAGATGGATTTTATTTTGCTCACTCACCTCTACTAAGTCACGTAGATAGCGTGCGTTGTAGCCAGTACAGGTCGTGATAAACGTAGCGGCGCGTACCCGTTGACGGATGACGCACTTGGGCGTTAGGTATAAGTCTTTAGCATGCGCGGTTACGCTAAAAGGTATGCCGCTCATTAGGCTGGCAAAATGCACCACGACGGCAGGGTCATTGGCGAAGTGGGCATGAATGTGCCGTATGCCCATTTTTTGACAGGCATCGGCAATAAAGCCCGCGCGCACGAACTGTTTCCAGACGCTCAGTGGTGAGCTTCCGCTGAAAGACCACAGGATGGCTTTCCCAAAAGCGGTCAAGTAGCGCAGCGGCGCTTGGCGAATGAGTGCGCAATGAGCTGTAGTTAAGGTTGCCGCCTTCGCTAACATCTGCGGCGGCAGCGCGTGCACAGTGGCCTGTACCTCATGGACCATCGGATGATGTGGCGGCGGTTCAGGTTGGAGGAGAGAAAATATATTTATCTTAGCGCCAAGGCGCTCCATCGCCCGAATTTCATTTAGGATGAAGGTCTCGCTTAGCCGCGGATAACGCTTCATGACATAGGCTATCGGTGCTGAACTACGCGCCGTCATGCCGCATTTTCCTGTGAGACACGCGCCATGTAGGATAAATGTTCTGCGACGCGCTGTACACCGTTCAACTCAAGAGAAGAACCTCCATGAGTCGGTGGTGGTTCGCTGCACGCCATTAATAACTGGCCCGCCAGGTCAGCAACCAGGTTGGGGCCGGGCTCTACACTGCGAACCATCCCCAAGCGCTTTAATAACTGGGCACGAATTCGCTGCTCGGCGCGCGGTGCCGCCCGCGGCACCAGAATAGCCCGACACCGGGCCGCAACGACTTCGGCACTGGTATTGTAACCGGCCATCGCCACCACTAGAAACGCCGCCTCTAAGCTTGGTACTAAGTTGGTGGTGTGATCGACGAGTTCGACGTCGATACGATTAGCTGCCAACAAGTGCAGCTTAGCCTTTTGGTCCTCCGCCATCAGCGGCCCGGTCACAATGACGGAGTAGTATTGGGGCGAGGGCGTCACCGGATGCGCGCGTAGGAAGGCATCCATGAGAAAAAACCCGTCGCCTCCGCCTCCGGCGGTCACCAGGATGACCGGCCGTTCGGCGGCGCGGGAGCGATTCCAGCATACAGCATCGAGGTGCCGCGACTGGGGTTGATCGTGACAATCAGCGGCCGCGACGACATAGCCGCAGTAACGTACTCGATTGGCAATCTTGCCGGTTAGTCCATACTCCTGAGCCACGTCGATTAGGGCTTGGCTACCGTAAACTAGTATCTCATCATAGGCATGTTCGAGTAGGCTATGAATTTCCTGTTCGAGCCAAACTGCCTTGACAACCTCTGGGCTGTCGAGAATATCGCGTAAGCCCAGCACGGTCCGCATATTCGGAAATTCGCGGCGGATCAGGGCGAGCGTCGACAGCAACTCGCCGTTCATTCCTGCGGGCGCATGGTCCACCAGAAACACATCGGGTCGGAATCGCATGACGGTTTTCAGAATCAGCGCTTCGCGATAACCTTTTACCAGGCCAAATAACTGCCCAGCATCGCGGGCCGCATAACGCTCGGCGCCGGTTTTGACCACGGGCGGTAGTGATTGGACCGAGAGACCCTCCGGCAAGGCCCATTGCCTAATGACAGGCGAGCCTGTTAACAGGCACACGGAGAACTGATTTGAGTGGTTGAGTAAGCCCGTGGCAATAGCCAAGTTTCGTCGCAGGTGTCCGAGACCAAAGGTATCGTGCGAATACAAGAGGACTTTGATTTTTCCATTCGAGTCAGGGCTCGTGTCGCCAAAATCAGACGCCCAGCTTATTGCGCGATCGGTTCCGTTGCTCGCCGTACTTTCCAGAACTTTATACATCTGAATGCCTCCGTTTTATCTCAACCTTTTGCGCCGTCCAGTAGCTGAGACTGTTTAGCAGTTGATAATCAATCGCCAAATACTTGCCAAGGTTCATTACGCCAGTGCAGCAAGCACCGTATGGCGTTACCGCATGTGACTAAGATGAATGACACCTTAATAAAAAAATAAAATTATCAGGGGTACTTATTGACGAATTCTGGGTGGCTTTTGTACTAGGCTAAGAAGGCGTTGTACTTTTATCGAGAATTTTTATGAAGCTCACAATTATTGGCAGCGGCTATGTTGGTCTGGTCACGGGTGCGTGTCTCGCAGATGTTGGAAACGATGTACTGTGTATTGATGTCAATCTCGAAAAGATTGCGCAGTTAAACGCTGGACAGGTCCCTATTCACGAACCAGGTCTAAGTGAGGTCGTAGCCAGAAATCGTGCGGCCGGTCGGATGGAGTTTACTGCTGACTATGAACGCGCGGTCGCGCATGCTGATCTATTCGTCATTGCGGTTGGCACGCCTACCGATGAGGATGGCTCCGCAGATATACGCCATGTCGAGGCGGCCGCCCGTGAATTAGGTCGACGCCTAATTCGACAGTCTTTGGTGGTGATTAAATCAACGGTACCCGTAGGAACTCACGAGATTGTGGCGCATGCCATTAAGGAAGAGCTTGCTAAACGGCAGTTGCAAATTCATGTTGCGGTTGCCTCAAATCCAGAATTTCTAAAAGAGGGTGCGGCAGTCGCGGATTTCATGCAGCCGGATCGAATTGTCATTGGTACCGATGATGCGGAAGCGATCCGTACCTTAACAACGTTGTACGCTCCCTTCAATCGTAAACGCGACCGTCTGATGGTGCTGGATGCCAGATCGTCGGAACTGTCTAAGTATGCGGCCAATGCCATGTTGGCGACGCGCATTTCCTTCATGAATGAACTGGCGCGACTCGCTGAGAAACTGGGTGCAGATATTGAGAGCGTGCGTCATGCCATGGGTGCAGATCCGCGTATTGGTCCGAGCTTTCTCTATGCCGGCGCAGGTTACGGTGGTTCATGCTTCCCAAAAGATGTGCGCGCACTTTTGGCAATGGCACGGGAGCATATGTTGCCCGCCAGATTGTTGTCAGCAGTGCATGAAGTCAATGAAGAGCAGAAACACATATTGACGCAAAAGCTTAGAGCGGCACTTGATGGAAACCTGCGTGATCAGGTGATCGCTGTTTGGGGCATCACCTTTAAGCCAAATACCGATGATGTCCGCGAAGCGTCCAGTTTGGTACTCATTAGAAATACGGTAGCAGCCGGCGCCCTGATTCAGGCGTACGACCCGGAGGGTATGGCCATGGCGAGGGTGGCGCTCGCTGATTTACAGGGCAAGGTAGTGTTTTGCAAGACTGCTGAAGAGGCCTGTGTAGGCGCTGATGCGTTAGTGGTGGTCACCGAGTGGTTGGAGTTTCGCAGTCCAGATTTTAATTGGCTTGCTGGCCAGTTGCGCGCTCGCGTGCTAATCGACGGACGTAACCTTTATGACCCAACGGTAGCGCGTAGTGCGGGGTTACACTATGTCGGGATAGGCCGCAGTGTATAAACAGTCGCGCCGATAACGTATGCGATGCTCGGTCTAGGCAAACGGGGCGATGCTGTCAACGCCGCGGCGCAGACGGCGTCGGATATCGGCAAAGCAATGCAAGGGGCGGGCAACCCATTCGAGTCATTGGCGAAGGCGCTGAACCAAGCAACCGACAAATCAAAAAGCAAATCCCCGCAGGATTCAGAGTAGACGGCGAAGCAAGCGCCGGCCGATGATTACCCGGGTCCATGGGACCAAGCTGCATTCGCTTTTCCCGAATTCCTCGCTGTCAAGAAAAATGTTCTGGTGCGCGTGGACGCAGATGGACCGCTAAAATCGGTCAAAAATTCGCTGCCAAAGCGATGGAGAAGATCTGATTAAAGGTCACGAGTTGATCGGGCAAGGAATAGGCGTCGTCTACACCTATCCGCTAAAGCCTTAAGGGACGAACGGTGCCGGTACGGTCCCCGCTGCGTTGCGACGCCGCCTGCGAGGTGTCAGAGCATTTGAATCTACGCTCGGGTTGAGCGAACTGCCCTTCGGTGGAATCAACATGGGCGGGGTAGTCGCGGGCGCGGGTGTGCTCGCTCGATGACCCGGGCGCTCGTGATTGCTTTGGGCGTGTTCAACTCTCGGCGCACCGGTACCGGAAGTGGTGCGCCCGGTACCTGCTGGGTTGCCGGCCGATTGATTGTTGCCCGAGCGATTGGCGCTGTTGGAGGGACGAGGGCCGCTGGCCGAACGAGCGCTGTTAGCAGGTCCGCTAGGCCGGGTGCCGGTTCGAGCACCGGAGCGGGGCGGGGGCCTTGGGCCAGAGGACCTACCGCCTGAGGATCTACCACTTGAGGATCTGCCCTGAGATTGCCCCTGCCTGGGCGCACGTTCGCGCCATTCGGCGGGCGGGGGTGCTGTCACTTGCGCTAAATCTGCGGGATCGATGCTTGCGCGCGGGATTTGATGACCGATGTATTTTTCAATATCGGGCAAGGAGATGGCATATTCCTCGCAGCCGAAACTAATGGCGTCGCCGTCGGTTCCGGCACGCGCCGTGCGACCGATACGGTGTACATAGTCTTCGGCGTCGTTCGGTAGATCGAAGTTAAAGACGTGGCTCACGTCGGGAATATGCAGCCCGCGCGAGGCCACATCGGTGGCGATCAATACCGCAACCTCTCCGCTATGAAAATCACGCATCATTTTGAGTCGCTTATTTTGCGGCACGTCGCCGGACAGTGCTTGAGCCACGAAGCCGTTAGCGGTCAGCGTCCGCTCTAGAACTTCAGCAATACGACGGGTATTAACGAATACCATCGTGCGGGTAGCGCCGATGCGTCGCAGCAGACCCATCAGCAAAGGGATTTTTTCTTCTGTCGACGGAAAATACAGCACTTGCCGCACTAGATCAGCGGTCATTTTATCTGGTTCAATGCGAATTAACGTGGGGTTATTCATATGCTCGTAGGCTAGTTCGAGCACGCGATGCGAGAGAGTAGCCGAGAACATCATGTTGAGGCGCAATTCGGGATGCGGTAAACGCCTCAATATAAAGCGAATGTCTTTGATGAAGCCTAAGTCAAACATGCGATCGGCTTCGTCCATCACGGCTACTTGGATATATCGGAGGTCAAACACCTGTTGTTTAAAATAGTCGATGATTCGTCCGGGGGTGCCGATCAGCACGTCGACGCCCTCTTCGAGGATCCGTCGTTGTTTATCGTAGTCCACGCCGCCGAACACGATGGCCATTTTCAGGTCGGTATATTTGCCGATGCCCAACGCGTCGGAGTGGATCTGGACGGCGAGTTCGCGCGTCGGAGCGATGATAATGGCGCGCGGCGCTTGACGGGGTTTGTTGGCGGGCGGCGCTGCGGTTAATAGGCGATTGAAGAGCGCAATCAGGAAAGCGGCGGTTTTGCCGGTTCCCGTTTGCGCCTGACCCGCCACATCTTGGCCGCTGAGGGCTAGGGGGAGGGTTTGGGCCTGAATGGGCGTACAGCGGGAATAGCCCAATTCGGCAATACCTCGCTTCACGGATTCGGGGATGTTTAGGGAGGAGAAGGTAAGCTGGGTAAGGTGGGCTTCGGACATTTTCGCTTTATTGAGTTACAGATACTTGCATAATGGTGGGCGACCGGTTAACAATACAACTATTAGGAGCAGGTCTATCCGCTCCAATCAGCCGAATCACCGGTACCCTCTTTAAGGTAATCAAGACTACTAAACCCTTCGTATTGTGCACTAACCGCCGAGCATCGTCACGTCGTTGCGCTTCGCGCTCAAATTTTCAACCTAAATATTCGCCCTAAACATCCTAATTAATCTCCAAAAGGAGTCATATCCGCAGTGAGTAACCCAATCATCGTACATACCAGTGACGCCACGTTCGACAAAGACGTGCTCAAGGCCGATAAACCCGTATTGCTCGATTTCTGGGCAGAATGGTGTGGTCCTTGCAAAATGATCGCTCCCATCCTGGAAGAGATTGCCGAGACCTATAAAGACAGGGTCAAAATCGCTAAGCTCAATATTGACGAGAATCCGGCAACGCCGCCCAAATTTAATATACGCGGTATTCCAACGCTAATCCTATTTAAGAACGGCACTGTGGAGGCCCAGAAAGTGGGTGCTGTCACGAAATCCCAGTTAGCCGCTTTTTTGGATAGCAACCTGTGAGAGGCTACTTAGGAAATCAATCCCGCGGTGGCGGGCAGGGACAAGGCGGTCAGGGTGGTCAAGGGGGTCAGGGCAGCCAAGGCGGTCAAGATCGTCAAGGCGGCCAGGGCGGAGGCGGAGGCGGACGTAGTCGTTCGCATCGACCCCGTAATGACAACCGCAATGGTAATAGCAACGGCAATATGGGTGGCGGTAGGCCCCCGCATGAGGAATACGGTGACTTACCGCCAGGCGGCGATGATCTGGAGATCATAGCGCCATCGGACCTGGCCCGCAGTCGTAGCTCGATGAATCTCACCGAGCTTAAAAAACGCCCCATTAGTGATTTGGTGAAACTTGCCGAGACCATGGGTCTGGAGAACATGGGCCGCTCTCGTAAACAGGACATCATTTTTGGTGTACTGAAAGCGCATGCGCAAAAGGGCGAAGATATTTACGGCGACGGCGTGCTGGAAATATTGCAAGATGGGTTTGGTTTCTTGCGCTCCTCGGATTCCAGTTATTTGGCCGGACCGGATGATATTTACGTATCGCCTAGCCAAGTGCGTCGCTTTAATTTACGCACTGGAGATTCGGTTTCTGGCTTGATTCGCCCGCCGAAAGACGGCGAACGGTATTTCGCGCTGCTTAAGGTCGGGGAAATTAATTATGACTCCCCCGAAAGTGCGCGTGGCAAGGTGCTGTTTGAGAACCTCACGCCGTTGCATCCCACGGAGCGCTTGAAGCTTGAGCGCGGCAATGGCTCAACAGAGGATCTTACAGCACGGGCTATTGATTTAGTGGCACCTATTGGTAAGGGTCAACGTGGTTTGATTGTCTCGCCCCCGAAAGCGGGCAAGACCATGTTGCTGCAGAACATTGCCACAGCGATCACCGCGAACCACCCTGAGGTGTATCTCATTGTTCTCTTGATCGATGAGCGTCCTGAAGAAGTGACTGAAATGGCCCGCACCGTGAAGGGCGAAGTAGTTTCTTCAACTTTCGATGAGCCCGCGAGCCGGCACGTGCAAGTGGCGGAAATGGTGATCGAGAAGGCCAAGCGTCTGGTCGAGCACAAAAAAGACGTGGTCATATTGCTCGATTCTATTACTCGTTTGGCGCGTGCCTACAATACCGTGGTGCCGAGTTCGGGTAAGGTATTGACGGGTGGCGTAGACGCTAATGCGTTGCAACGTCCGAAGCGATTTTTCGGTGCAGCGCGCAATATTGAGGAGGGCGGCAGCTTAACGATTCTTGCAACCGCGTTGGTCGATACCGGCTCCAAGATGGACGATGTGATTTTCGAGGAATTTAAAGGTACTGGTAATTCGGAAATCCATTTGGATCGCCGTATTGCGGAGAAGCGTACCTTCCCATCAATCAACATCAACCGCTCAGGCACTCGCAAAGAAGAACTCATCACCGATCCTGCTGAATTATCCAAGATGTGGATACTGCGTAAGTTGCTGCATCCAATGGATGAGTTGGCCGCCATTGAGTTCTTGTTGGACAAAATGAAAGACACCAAGACTAACGCTGATTTCTTTGATGCGATGAAACGTTAGGCGCATTTGATTAGGGAGTAGAGCATGCATTGGTGGGCGTGGATTGCTGTGGGGGCCATACTGTTAGGTGCCGAGTTGGCCTTCGTCGACGCCCAGTTTTATCTCGTGTTCGTAGGCTTAGCCGCCGTGGTGGTAGGGCTATTGCAAATGGCGGGTTTTGGACTTGCCCTGTGGTTGCAGTGGCTCATATTTGGCTTGCTTGCCGCCGCTTCAATGGTGTTGTTCCGACGACAAATTTATAACCGCTTGCGGCGGGAATTGCCGGTGATGAAAGATGGGTTGGTCGGTGCCTTGATCAATATGCCAAGCTCTCTGAATCCTGGGGCTACTACGCGGGTGGAAGTTCGCGGCAGTTCTTGGAACGCAATTAATGGTGGGCAATCGATTATCGCTGCCGGGGCGAAGGCGCGCGTTACACGGGTTGAGGCGCTTAGCCTTATTGTGCACGCTGTGCAAGATTAAGCTGAGAATTTAGGGGAATTTCCGCATGACAATTAGCTACGCCTTTATTTTATTCGCATTTTTGGTGGTCATTTTGGTGGCAAAAACTGCCACCGTAGTGCCACAACAGAGCGCGTTCATTATCGAGTACCTCGGGAAATATAGCCGCACGCTGCAAGCGGGCTTCCATATTTTAGTGCCGTTTATGGAAAAAATTGCTTACCGGCATAGTTTAAAAGAACTGGCGCTCGATATCGCTGAGCAGGTGTGCATCACGCGCGACAACGTACAAGTGGGAATCGACGCGGTGCTGTATATGCAAGTGCTCGACCCGCATCTTGCTTCTTATGGCATTACCAACTATGGCTTTGCAATCGCCCAGTTGGCGCAAACTACGCTGCGCAGTGAAATCGGTAAGATTGAGCTAGATCGTACCTTTGAGGCACGTGGCACCATCAATGCCAATGTGGTGAGCGAATTGGATAAGGCTTCGGCTCCGTGGGGCGTGAAAGTTTTAAGGTATGAGATTAAGAACATTATGCCGCCCAAGGATGTGCTGTCGGCCATGGAAAAGCAGATGCGCGCCGAGCGTGAGAAGCGTGCCGTCGTGCTGACCTCCGAGGGTGAACGCGACGCGAAGATTAATGCCGCCGAAGGCGACAAGCAACGCGTCATTAAACAATCTGAAGCCAACAAGCAGCAACAAATTAACGAAGCCCAAGGTCAGGCGCAAGCCATCCTGGCGGTGGCCACCGCGACTGCAGAGGGTTTGCGACAAGTGGGCATCGCACTTAGCGACCGCGGCGGCATTGAAGCCATGCAGTTGCGAATCGGTGAAGAGTACGTGAAGCAATTTGGTAAGCTCGCACAGGCTGGAACTACTCTGGTGGTGCCCGCGAATTTAACGGACCTTGCGTCTATTGTAACGATGGCAACGAGTATTGCGCGCAAACCGGCCGCGGTTGCTGGCGCGGGCGAGGCTAGCGGGCGAGCGTAGCGCGAGAACTCGTTTCTCATTGTGGGGCGGGAGTTTTCAATAAGCGGACTTCAAATAACTTCGGCCAGTTTTTTCCGGTGACGAACAGTCGGTCGTGTTTGACGTCGTAGGCGATACCATTGGGTACGTTGTCTAGACCTTTAATCAGGTCAGATGGATTTAATAGTCCCGCGAGATCGATGAGGCCTACGACTTGACCACTGCGTGGATCGATGCGCACGATCCAATTGGTCTGCCATATATTGGCAAAAATTTCGCCTTTGACCCATTCCAGTTCATTGATATTGCGCAGTGCTTTGCCCTCGAGGGTGACTTGTATGCGGTTGGTTTCCTTAAGCGTAAAGGGATTGATAAATCGCAGTTCAGAAGTGCCATCGCTCATGATTATTTGCGTGCCGTCCTGAGTGAGCGCCCAACCTTCGCCGGCATAACTGAACTGTTTTTGGAATTTGAACGTGTTGAGATCAAACACGAAACCTGTTTGTGATTTCCAGGTAAGGCTGATGAGATGGCTATTCCAATTCACAATGCCTTCACCAAAGTACTGAGGTGGGATATCAATAGACTTCAGTATTGCTCCGGTTTCAATGCGCACCTTGCGGATGGAGGAGTGTTGTTCAAGGCCGGTGCTCTCGTATAGATAGCCGTTTAAGTAGAAAAGACCCTCGGTAAAAGCCGATGGATCGTGGGGATAGCTATGCACAACTTCTATTTTGTAGGTGGGTATAGCGGCCGCGGTGGCGCCCGCCGCTATGCCCGCTAATATCCAGTACGCTAATATCCAATACGCTTTCATTGGGGATACAGTACCTCAAATACTAGGTATGGCTCGAATCGTGACTATGAAGGTGGTGCCTGCGGGTCCCCCAAGGCTATGATAGGTCGATGGGAAGGAATCGCCGACCGATATTGTCAGCCGTATATTTGTTATGGACTCTAGTTGTTGCGCCATGCAACACCCACGGGCAAGTTCTAACTATTCGAATCACCGCCGGGACACCCGTCGCGAAGGCGTTGCAGCAGCTCGAGCGGCCCGAGTTTCGGATAATTTTTAGTACGGCTCTGGTGGATCAGCGAATGCGGGTTAAAACCGCCCCGCGGTCGAATCAACCGGTAGCGATGGCAGAGGAAATTCTGGAAGCCTTTGGCTTGACCTTGCGTGAAATAGCACCGTCGCAGTTCGCCGTGGTCCGCGCTGCGAAAGCGCCGGCATCCGTACCTGCCTCGCTGACAACGGTCTTAGACGAGATCACCGTTACCGCGAGCTTCTATCAATTGCATGGCTCCGCCAATACGCCTGTCGAACTTGAGGGAGCGGAATTACGCACTCAACCGCAACTAGTCGACGATGCGCTTCAGTCGGTGCAACACATCCCCGGGGTCGCGCAAAGTGGATTTCCTGGCCAAGCCCATATTCGCGGTGGTGAGGCTAATGAGACCCGAGTCTTGCTGGACGGTTTTCCGATCCGCGAAGTGTTCCATCTACCCGATTATCAAGGGCCGTTTAGCGCATTGGATTCGTCTGCCGTTAAGCACATCGATGTCTATACCGGCGGTTTTTCAGCCCGTTTTGGCGGGCGTATGAGCGGCATATTGGATATTCAATCGAGAGACGTCACGGAAGCGCCTCAGAACATGATGGGGATCAGCACGGTAAATTCCAGTGCGCGGGTGGCGGGTCAAATCGATTCGCGCGGCGATCTCGACGGTCTACTGATAGGTCGATTGAGCAATATTCAAAAAATATCAGAGGCGGTTGTGCTTGAGGCGCACGCACCCACATTTTCGGACGCGCTCGGCAAGCTGCGTTGGCATCTTGCAGACGGCACCACGCTATCCCTGCACAGTCTGATTTTTCAAGATGCGCATGACAACATTGACAGGGACACCGGCAAGACTGGGCATACTGATAGCCGCACTCGTTATGCGTGGATCCATGCCGAGCAGAGCTTGGGCGAGCGCTGGCAATACGATGCTTGGCTTGGCAATAGTGCTCTGGCGTCTGATCGGGATGGAGCGGTGAATAATCTCGGTGTTGCCGTTGGCCAAGTGCTCGACAATCGCCGTGCGGACATATGGGATGCGAGTCTGCGTTTTCATGGCCAGCTTGGGGGGGCGCATGAGCTTGAGTGGGGTGGTGAATGGACCGCAAGCGGCGCGAACTATAACTATCAGAGTAGTGTTAATTTCAGCGCGGAAATTGCCGCTCTATTTGGACGAACACAGAATGTGGTAAAAAACGCCGTGTTTTCGGTGCGTGGCAATAACACTGCACTGTATTTGACAGATCGTTGGCAGGTAACTCAGAAACTATTCGCTGAAATTGGTGTTCGGGCGCAACGCTACGCGGGTCTCGGACTCAATACCTACCTTTCGCAAGATCCCCGTGTGTCACTATCGTTTGCGCCAAATTCCTCAACCCAGATTTTTGCGAGCTGGGGAATTTTTCACCAAGCCGATGAAGTACTGGACCTCGATGTCATTAATGGCGTGCAAAAATTTTCGAGTCCGCAATATTCAAGACATTTTATTGTTGGTTTGCAATATCACACTGCCGATGGGATTTCATATCGAGCGGAAGCGTATCGAAAGATTCAAGGGTTGCCACGACCGCGCTATGAGAGTCTTCTTGATCCGCTCAGCATCTTGCCCGAATTCTCGCCGGACCGAGTGTTGGTTGCACCTTCACATGCCGAGCTTCATGGCGTCGAATTGTCGACCCTCTGGCTTAAAGGCCCACTAAGTACTCGACTGTCATATACTTGGTCGCAGGCGTATGACGATATTAAGGGTATCGAAGTGCCGCGTGCTTGGAATCAGAACAATGCGTTAAGTGCGATGTTGCAGTGGCATGAAGGGTCGTGGGCTGCCAGCGCCGCCCTTGGGATTCACGATGGATGGCCCAGCACGCCCTTATTGACCTTGCCCAATGGCATCAACACATTGGGTGTGAGAAATTCTGGTAAAGAAGCCCGCTATCAATCGCTGGACCTAAGAATAGCTTACATCCAGCCTGTCAGGCGCGGTGCACTGCAGTTTACGGCGGATGCAGGCAACGTCTTAAATCACAACAATCATTGCTGTTTGGAGTTTATAGCGCCGCAGGGTGCGAATGGAGCATTGCTGTTTAAGGATTCCTCGACGTGGTTGCCACGAATCATAGTGTTGGGTGTACGTTGGGACTTTTAAAGGTGGGATTCGTCGCGCCGCACCCCCTGCGCCGACAGGCTGAACTCCAACGCGATTGATTGCGGCGAGCAATAGCGTCTAATAAAGAAGTTAAGATCTTGGAGAATCGATTATGACGCGACTGAATAGACCGAAGTACGGCGCTAGTCTGCCTTTGGGTTACGGGCTGCTATTAGTGGTTTCCCTCGTCATTGGCTCGGCCTTAAGTGCATGCGGCGGGGGTGGATCGAGCACTTCCAGCCCTGTTGTTAAGCTGCAGGCGTGTAACAGTTGCGGCACCGCTGTCGTCAGTCTTACCGACGCGCCTGGCGATTTCTTGAGCTATATCGTTAAAGTAGTCTCGTTAAAGCTCACTCGCTCCGATGGCACTATTGTGGAGACTGTGCCGGTACCCACGCAGGTCGATTTTGCACAATTGACTCATTTGGCTGAAATCGTCAGCGCTTTGAAAATCAGCGCCGGCAACTATACCTCGGCGGCAATTACTCTCGATTACAGTGGTGCCACCTTAATCGTCAGTAATGATACGACGGGCGTCACCATTGCCCCCAGCCAAATCATTAACGGTGCAACGTCGCTGCCCTTAGTAGCACCGAATACCACCCTAGTCACGTTGACGCTAACTTTGCCGGCGATCAGTCCGCTAGTGGTCGTCGTCGACACGGACGCGCATCTGGACCTTGATTTTAATTTGCGTGCCTCTAATGTTGTTACGCCGAACACTACTAATCCCACCACGGTTACGGTCAACCCGATGCTGACGGCTAGCTTTTCGCCCGATGCAAATCGAGAGGAACGCATACGTGGCTCTTTGGTGAGTGCGAATGCCAGTTTGAATAGTTATATAGTCAATTTGAGTCCTTTTAACGACTCCGTAGTCACTACCGGTCAAGTTACCGTCAATACCACGGCTGCCACCGCTTACGCCATTAACGGTACTATTTACACGGGGGCGGCCGGTCTTGCCCAGCTGGCGACCCTCGCCCCGGGAACCGTTACCGTCGCGTTCGGCGCGGTGAATGCCAGTACCTTTAGTTTTACCGCCACGCGTGTGATGGCGGGTGCTAGCGCCCCGGGGACCGGCGTTGCCGGATCCACGAGCGGCAATGACGGTCTGGAGGGCATTGTGGTTGCGCGCATGGGCTATACGCTGACGCTGGCGAATGACCATGTGACGCATTCCGATCAGGAAGGCCTTAGCTATATTAGTCAGGTCACCGTCACGCTGGGTAACGCGACCACCGTCACCGAAGAGGGTCAGCTTGGACTGTTCACGATTGCCGATATTTCGGTGGGCCAAAATGCTCATTTCACCGGCAAACTTGCGATCAGCGGCAGCGGCAATGCCACGCTCGACGCGAGCGCAGGTACCGCGCGGCTTGAGTTGACGCGCTTGCAAGGGGTGGTCACCGCTGTGGATACTAATTTGGTGACGATGACCCTCACCAGCTTGGGTGATTTTCCGGCGGCGAGTTTTGCGTTCGCCGGTACGGGCACGGCCGCTGCGACGGATGCAGTCACGACTGCCTATTCTGTGAGCACACCCGCTACGCTCTCGACCGCCAATCTGAATGTGGGCAGCGCCGTGGAATTCTCCGGTTTTGTCGCGCCCTACGGCACCGCACCGCCTGATTTTATGGCGATTACGCAGACAGCAACAAATTTTGGTGACCCCAGTGCGGGAGCGGAACTGGAAATTCGCTGGTTGGTCGGCGTGACGGCGCCGTTCAGCAGCGCGAGCGGCGATAAACTGACTTTCAGTCAAACAACTCTCCTGGGCAGCAGCGAACATTCAGTGAATCTCGAGCAGCAGATAACAACCGATCTTACGACTCTGACGGGCGGCGTGCAGCTTGTGCCGGACCCTTTGGTCAGCGTCGGTAGATTCGCAATTAGTCACCGCATCGGCGGCACTATCGATAATTTCAGTACCTTTGCTGCGTTCGAGACGGCGTTAGTGGCTGCCTTGAACGGTACGGTGGGACTTATGCAGATTGAGGCGCAAGGACCCTATAACGCGACCACAGGTCTGTTGTCGGTGGACGAGATGGTGGCCGCGCTGAATAATTAGTTTCGCGGCAAAAAACTATCTGTAGCAAAGGTCGTCATTGCCGAGCGGTCTTGCTTTCCCGAGTGTAATCGTTGAGCATCGATAGTCATGAAACTCTGTAGCTTAAATATTGCTGATGGCGTCTCGCGTTTTGTAGTGACAATGGTCCTGAGCCTTGCGTATGCGCTGCCAAGCGTCGCTGACGATCTAGCGTCAGCGCGTCCAGCACGCCCGGCGCTGCAGGTGCCTATGGCACATAGCGTGCCGCATAAATCTGCAATCGCGAGCGCGCATCCTTTGGCAAGCAAGGCGGGCCTTGAGATTTTGAGCCAGGGCGGTAATGCCTTTGATGCGGCGGTCGCGGTTTCGGCGGCTTTAGCGGTGGTGGAACCGAGTGGTTCGGGATTGGGCGGCGGCGGGTTCTATTTATTACATCGTGCGAAAGATGGTTTTGAAACCATGCTGGATGCGCGGGAGAGTGCGCCGGCGGCGGCGACTCGGGATATGTATTTAGATAAGGCGGGTAATCCGGTGGATAACGCGTCGATTGTGGGTCCGCTGGCGGCGGGCATTCCGGGAGAGCCTGCTGCGTTTGAGGCGTTGGCCGTTAAGTACGGTAAGTTGCCGTTAAAACAATCCTTGCAGCCAGCGATTCGGTTGGCGCGTGAGGGGTTCCCGATGTACGCGCGTTTGCAATCGGGGATTCGCTACAAGCGTGAGTTATTACTGCGTTCACCGGATTCGGCCAAGATATTTTTAACTGCTGCGGGTGCGGTGCCGGAGCTCGGTGCGCTCATCAAGCAACCGGAGTTGGCTGCGATTTTGGAGGCGCTCGCGGCGCGCGGCGCGAAAGGATTCTACTCAGGACCTGTTGCTCAAGAGCTCGTGAACGGAGTGCGGGCGGGCGGCGGAATTTGGACTTTGCAGGATTTGTCATCGTACAAGGTGATTGAGCGAGCGCCGGTGGTGGGGCATTACCGGGGTGCGCGGATTGTGTCGTCGGCGCCTCCGGCATCGGGTGGAATTGCGTTGCTGGACACGCTGAATATTTTGGAAGGATTCGATCTTGCGCATCTGGATTCGGCGACGCGTAAGCATTTGGTGATTGAGGCGATGCGCCGTGCGTATCGTGATCGGGCGCTGTATTTGGGCGATCCGGATTTCGTTAATGTGCCGGTATCGATGTTGGTGAGTCCTGATTACGCGGCGGGGCAGCGGGCGAGCATTCGCTTGGATAGGGCGATGCCGAGTGATTTGTTGCCGGGAATTGAGGCGCCGCCGACTGGACCACAGACCACGCATTTTTCGGTGTTGGACGCGGCGGGTAATCGAGTAGCGGGAACTATTTCGCTGAACCTATGGTTGGGTGGTGGCTATGTGGTGCCTAAGACTGGGGTGCTGCTAAATAACACCATGGATGATTTCTCGATTAAGCCGGGCGTGCCGAATCAGTATGCGTTAGTGGGCGGTATTGCGAATGAGATTGGGCCTAACAAGCGTAGTCTTTCGAGTATGACGCCGTCATTTATTGAAACGCCGCGGGGTTTGATGATTATTGGATCACCGGGCGGTAGCTATATCATCAGCATGGTGATTTTGGGCACGCTGAATTATTTGGATGGGATGCGTGCGGCTGAAATCGTCAAGAGTCCCCGGTATCACATGCAATATCTGCCGGATGAAGTGGACTATGAGAGCGGTGCGTTTACTGACGTTGAAGTAAAAGCTCTGCAGCTTAAGGGTCAGAAGCTTAGCGAAGGCAAGCGGCGATGGGGAAACATGCAGGTAGTTACCTGGGATTTCGCGACTGGCAAAGTCGAAGCGGCATCAGACCCGCGCGGCGAGGGCGAGGGATTGGTTTACTAGCGGCGGTGAGCGATTGGTTTTGTCGGCCAGGTATTCTTAGTCTGCGGCAGTGACAGTTATTTCTGGCAATTTGCACACCAATAGGTTGAGCGCTGTGCTTGCACAAATTGTTTGATCGCTGTCCGGCAAAGTCGACAGGCTTGGTCTGCACGATCATACACGAATAGTTTTTGGCTGAAATAGCCGGGCATTCCCTCGGCATTGACATAGTCTCGTAAGGTCGTCCCTCCAATTTGGATGGCTTCGGTGAGAACCGCTTTGATGGTCGCGGTGAGCATTTGCGCTTGCGCGCGGGTGATGCGTCTTGCAATGCGTCGGGGTGCGATCTTGGCGCGGAATAAAGATTCACTCGCATAAATATTGCCCACGCCGACGACGCGGTGTGAGTCCATGATGAGTTGCTTAATCGTGATACTGCGCTTGCGCGTGGCGCGATAGAGATAATCCGCGTCAAAAGCAGGGCTTAAAGGCTCGGGGGCGAGCTTAATTAATAATGGATGAGTGTGCGGGTCATCGGTTGTCCATAGCGCACTGCCAAAGCGTCGTGGATCGTGGTAGCGCAATACTTTGCTTGAGTCTAAGTGTAGCTCCCAATGGTCGTGGATCTTGTGTGGTGTGTCTGACGGTAGAATTCTTAAAGAACCCGACATACCGAGATGCACGATTAAGGTGCCATGATCAAATCTCAACAAGAGGTACTTGGCGCGTCGAGTGACTTTGCGTACGATTTGATCGCGCAGAGTTGACTCTAAGTGATCAGGGATTGGCCAGCGCAAGCGGCGTTCGCGAACGATGAGTTCAAGGACGCGGTGATTTTGCAGCGCCGGCGCAATACCGCGCCGGGTGGTTTCGACTTCTGGGAGTTCGGGCAATTTACGCCGCGTGCCGCGCGGAGAAACCTATTTAATCTTTGATTCTTTGTAAGGGACGTGTTTACGAACCACCGGATCGAATTTGCTGGTCTCCATCTTATCGGGATGCAGACGCTTGTTCTTGGTGGTGGTGTAGTAATGCCCAGTACCAGCGGAAGAAACGAGTTTGATTTTGTCACGCATAGGATTTCTCTTAAACTTTCATGCCTTGGACGCGCATATCGGCGATGACCGCATCGACACCGCGCTTTTCAATAGTGCGCAATCCCCGGGTGGAGACGCGAAGAGTGATAAAACGCCTTTCAGATTCAACCCAAAACTTATGGGTATGTAAATTCGGCAAAAACCGCCGTCGCTTGCGATTATTAGCGTGGGAAACCGTATTTCCCGATATTGGACCCTTACCGGTGACTTGGCAGACTCGCGACATGGATAAACCTTTAAGCTTGAACTTTAATAACAGCCGCGCTTTATACCAGGCGGCGCAGCGCGGGGCAATAGATAAGCATAAATATCTTATAAATCATATACTTAATAGATAGGTTATTTTAAGCGGATCACTCGTTTTAGACTTAAAGACAACCGCGTTCGGCGAGCGATACGCTATGGCCATCCCCGACAATGATGTGGTCGAGTAATCGGATGTCCACCAAGGCTAGCGCTTCCTTGATGCGCTGTGTGATGAGTTCATCGGCTGGGCTGGGTTCGGCAATACCTGAAGGATGATTGTGAGCCACGATGACAGCAGCGGCATTACGTTGCAAAGCTTGCTTGACGATTTCACGCGGGTGCACGCTGGCGCCGTCAATAGTGCCGCGGAATAGCTCTTCGAATTTTATCAACCGGTGGCGCTTGTCTAAATAAAGGCAGCAAAATACTTCGTGTTCTAAATCGCGCAAGCGTGCGGCGAGGTAGTCGTTAGTGGCTTTAGGGCTTGCGAGTAGTGGGCCTGCGCGCATGGATTCACAGAGCTGGCGGCGGGAGATTTCTACGGCGGCTTGTAACTCGGCGAATCGCGCGGGACCTAGGCCTTTTCGCGCACAGAATTGTTGTCGGTCAGCCGCTAGTAGTTTGCGGAGCGAACGAAAATCTTTAAGTAAGGCACGGCTTAAATCCAGGGCGGATTGGCCCGGGATGCCGGTCCTCAGTAAAATCGCTAAGAGTTCGGCGTCCGATAAAGCCGCAGCGCCTTTATCGAGTAATTTCTCGCGAGGGCGTTCATCGATCGGCCAATCCTTAATTGCCATGCTCGCGAGAATGACCTGATTGGCGTCCTAGTCCAAGCTGCATTTTGATGGTAAAGCCCTAGATTTGGCCTGAGCTACCGAACCCACCAAAGCTGCGTTCGGTGGCAGTAAATTCTTCGACCACTTCAAACTCCACATGCACTATCGGGATTATCACCATTTGGGCGATACGATCACCCGGGTTAATCGTAAAAGATGCGCTACTTCTGTTCCAGCAAGACACCATCAAGGGTCCTTGGTAATCCGAGTCAATTAACCCCACTAAATTTCCAAGTACGATGCCTTGTTTATGCCCTAACCCTGAGCGCGGTAGCAATATGGCCGCTAGCGTAGGGTCTTCGATAAATAGAGATAAACCGGTGGCGATGAGTTCGGTGCGACCGGCCTCAAGCACCAGCGGGTCATCAATACAAGCGCGCAAATCCATGCCGGCAGAACCCGCAGTGGCATGCTCGGGTAGTGGAAATTCCTTGCCGATGCGTGGATCTAAGATGCGTAGTTTTACTTTACGTTGCATCGGGTGTTTAGCGCCGGATTCGACGGCTACGTAAACGATTACGAGGCTGGCGGCGGGTTGCGGTGGCAGGCGGTAGCCGCTTTGCAATCAGGGCAATGAGTTCGCGCGCCACCTCGAGTTTCGGTCCGCGACGCACTTCGGCTTTGCCGCCGGTCCATAGCACCGTGAGTGCATTGTCGTCACAGTCAAAAGCGATGCCGTCGCCCACGTGGTTGGCGGCAATCATGTCGAGCTTCTTGCGTTTGAGTTTACTGCGTGCATTTTCCTCAACGTCATTAGTTTCAGCGGCAAAGCCCACGACGAAGGGGCGTACGGAGTTTTCCGCTACTGATTTAACGATATCGGGCGCCGGTTCTAAGTCGAGCTTAATGGCAATACCTTGTTTTTTTATTTTGGTACTGGCAACCGTCACCGGTTGAAAATCAGCCACTGCTGCGGCAGCGATGAAAATGTCGGCATCCGCGACATGGCGATGAACCGCCGCAAACATGTCGCGTGCGCTTTCGACGTCAATACGAGTAATCGCCGCCGGCGTGGGTAATTGAACAGGACCTGCAATCAAGGTGACATGAGCGCCAGCCTCGCGCGCGGCGGCGGCGACTGCAAATCCCATTTTTCCAGAACTGCGGTTGGATAGATAACGCACTGGATCAATGCGTTCGCGAGTGGGACCCGCGGTGATTAATACCTTAAGGCCTGCGAGCAGGCCGGCATTAGTAGCAGGTTCCAATACGCTTTGCGCTAAATTCGCAGTCTCCCACATGCGGCCTTCGCCGATCTCGCCACAGGCTTGGGCGCCCGCAGCGGGTCCTAGCACACGTACGCCGCGTTTAACGAGTGTAGCAATATTGGCCTGAGTGGCCGAGTTGGCCCACATGAGACGATTCATAGCCGGCGCCAGAGTAATCGGTGCTTCGGTTGCAAGGCAAAGAGTTGCTAATAAATCATCGGCTCGACCGCCCGCAAGGCGTGCAATGAAATCGGCGCTGGCAGGAGCGATCAAAATTATTTGAGCCCATCGCGCAAGTTCAATGTGGCCCATGGACCCTTCGGCGCTGCTATCCCATAGTTCACAGCGAACCGCGCGGCCGGATAGCGCTTGAAAGGTGAGAGGCGTGACAAATTTTTGAGCGGCCACGGTCATTACTACCTGGACGTCGGCACCGTGTTCAATCAGTCGCCGCACCAAGTCAGGACTTTTATAGGCCGCAATACCGCCCGTTACGCCCAGTAAAATGCGTGTCTTGGGTGTCAATGCGGAGCCTTTAGTTCCTTAAAGCGATCAATGTCGCTCTGGAGTTGTTTGCGCATAGTGGCATCTTCTTTGAGTTTTTCGTGCTGATTTTGTTCTTGCGTGTGAATGTCATTACCCAGATGCACTAAATCGTCCGTCATTTGATCCGACATGGGAGGTGCTTTAGGGTTTGTACTATAAGGTTTGAACACCATGCTTGCGACTCGTAGCTTTTTGAGTCGAGCGTTAAGGACTTCGAGAAACTGACCCGTTACTTTTATTTGATCTGCCAATAGCGCCATGCGTTGGTCACGCAATCTTTCGATTTCCTGAACGGAGGCGTAAGTGTTCAATAAGTTCCGATCGCGGGTCTGACGATCTGTCACGGCTTGTTTTTTTTGATCTTCCGCGGCGATTTGTTCTGGGTTTTTTTGCGCTTCAAGGCGATCGACTTCTATACCTTGCGAATTAATGACATGGTGTTCCTGAGATACATACTCGGGTGGGATTTGGTCACCATAATGCGTGAGCCCCTGTTCATCGACCCATTTGTATAATTTCCGTCCGTTGGACGAGTTGGGACTCGTCGCAACCCCTATTGAGGTCAATAGCATGGTAAGGCAAACAGTCCATACAAGGTTTTTCACCACGCTAGCCCTCCTAAGATCTTTCATTATTAAACACTCCCTTGTCTCCACTTCACAATTGTGAGGCGTTGGCCCCAGATTTTCTAGGGCGCAATGCTCAGTCTTCCTGTCCGTAACGCTCTCGGTATGCATGCAGGTGAGCTTGCTGGTCTTTTTGCCCGGATTGGCCAATATGCTGCACGAGATCATTAAAGCTAACGATGGAAATGACAGCAAGGCCAAATTGCTCTCGGACTTCCTGAACCGCCGAGCGTGCGCTGGTAGTGCCGCGTTCCTGGCGATCCAGCGCTAAAAGCACCCCAGCGGGTTTGGCAGCGGCGGTTTTGATGAGATCAATCGATTCACGAATGGCGGTTCCCGCCGTTATGACGTCATCCACGATTAGTACCTGGCCGTTAAGAGGGCTGCCAATGATAGTGCCGCCTTCACCATGAGCCTTAGCTTCCTTGCGATTGAAAGCGAACGGCTTATCGATATGGTGATGCTCGGCAAGCGCGGTGGCCGTGACAGTCGCCAGTGGGATGCCCTTGTAAGCCGGTCCGAACAGCATGTCAAAAGGTAGTCCAGACGCTACTAAGGCTGCGGCATAGGCACGGCCCACGGCTGCGATCGCAGCGCCAGTGTTAAAAAGCCCCGCGTTAAAGAAATACGGACTTTCACGGCCCGATTTCAAAGTGAAATTGCCAAATCGCAGCACACCTAAGCGTATACACAAATCTAGAAAATCATGTTGGTAGTTTTGGGTCATATAGGGCGATCGATACGCTACGGGATAGTTGGACTGGTATTATAATGCGAGATGCCCACTCCGCTGCAGCCCCGCTTAAGCCTTCGTCAAGCGCTTAGCGATAAACGTATGACGGCGATATTGCTACTGGGTTTTTCCTCAGGGTTACCCCTTAATTTGACCGGCTCGACGTTACAGGCGTGGATGGCGCATGCTGGGGTTGATATCAAGACTATCGGCTTATTTGGCTTAGTGGGTTTCCCCTATGTACTGAAGTTCTTGTGGGCTCCGCTCTTAGACCGCTACCTGCCGCCCTTATTGGGTCGCCGACGCGGTTGGATCTTAGTTTATCAATTGGCGCTTGCGGTGGGAATTGCCGTCATGGGGCTCAATTCGCCGACCAAGGCCCCTTATTTGTTGGGTTTGGCTGCAATGGCGGTGGCTTTTTTGTCCGCCTCACAAGACATTGTGATTGATGCCTATCGTGTGGACGTGATCCCCCCCGCTGAGCGGGCACTCGCAGCCGCGGCTACCGCTTTTGGATATCGAACTGCGGCGATGTTCGCCGGAACGGTGATCGTATTAATGGCGGCGCATGTTGGCTGGCGATTGGCCTATTTTCTAGTTAGCGCAATCATGGTTGCAATGATCTTAGCGACCTTGCGGGCCCCGGAGCCGCTAGCTTCGGGTGCGCAACCGAAAACTCTCGCTGATGCAGTACTGCATCCATTACAAGAGTTACTGAGTCGCAAAGGGGCGTGGGGCTTTTTGTTGCTGGTGGTGTTTTACAAGATTGGCGATGCTTTTGCGCTCACTCTTTACAGCGCGTTTATGATTAAAGGGATGGGGTTTTCGCTGGATCAACTCAGTCTTGCGGGCAAGCTCAACATGACTGTGTCCACCATGCTGGGGACCGCAATTGGTGGACTTTTCTACATGCGCTGGGGCTTGTTTCGTTCATTACTTATTTTTGGGATATGTCAGTCATTTTCTAATTTGATGTATATGTGGCTTGCAATTGCCGGTAAACACGTTTGGCTGCTGATTCTCGCGACCAGCGTTGATACCATGATTGGTGGGATGGGTCAGGCCGCTTTCGTCGCCTTTATTGTGTGTCAGTGTAGTACCAACTTTAGTGCGACTCAGTATGCGCTGTTATCGGCTTTGGCTTCCGTGCCGCGCGTGTTTATGGGGCCGATCGCGGGGCAATTGGTTGCGGTGATTGGCTGGGCACATTTCTTTGTGGTGACCTTTTTATGCGCTATGCCCGGGCTTATATTGCTGGTTTTACTGCGTAAATCCATATACGGACTGGAGGCACGCGATAACGCTCGAACGGCCGATGCGCGCTAAGTTATTGAGGCGCTGCCGCAGCAAGGCGCGAAATTTTACGCTACCGCTAGCGGCGCAATGATCGGTCGTTTGGACTTGCCCACGCTATTTTTGGATTGTCCTCGAACTCCCGGTCCAAATCTTCGGCTTCTACGTCCACCGCTCCGGACCAATCCTCGGGTGCATCGGCCGCGTCGATAAGGTTATCGAGCAGATGTTCATTCCAGGCGTCAAATTCCATTTCCGCGATGGTACCGTCGAAATACTGTATTTCAATAGTTTCATCTTGTTCGTCGATGGCTACCACTTCAAACAATTCATTGGTATTGCCGCGATACCATTGACCTACAATCGGCTTCAGCACATTCATGGCCGTCTCCGTCTGTTATCCTCATAAGCATTCAACTCCAAAAATTGACCTCATGCAATAAGTAATTATTGCGCGAAGCAACATGATTTATGACAGAACAATTACTCAAATTTTTTGTGGTCTTTTTTGTGGTGGTAGAGCCAGTATCCCTGATCCCTGTGTTCGCCGGTTTGACCGAGGGTGCTGGCGCGAGTTATCGCAAGAAAATGGCCGGAAAAGCGGCGCTGATCGCTTTAGGGATCTGCGTGCTATTTGCCCTGGCAGGGGCCCGCTTTCTTGCGCTGATGGGGATTGCCTTAAGTTCTTTTCGTATTGCGGGTGGCACACTGTTATTTTTGATTTCACTTGAAATGGTGTTTGCGCGTACTTCGGGTACTAAATCTACTAGCCCCGAAGAGGAAGAGTCGAAGCGGCGTGAAGATATATCGGTTTTCCCCCTAGCGTTTCCTTTTATCGCGGGGCCCGGTGCGCTAGCGACTATTTTGTTGATGGCCGGCGAGGTGTGGGGCAAGCCGCTATTGTTTGCCGGGTTTCTCATGATGGTGACTTTAGTGATGGCTATTTGTTGGATTTTGATGTTGGCGACACCCCGTTTGATGAAAATACTAGGCGTTACCGGGGCGAATGTGGCGAATCGCCTATCCGGTGTGGTGTTGGCGGCGCTTGCCGTGCAATTTATCGTCGACGGGATCCGCGGCAGCTTTTTAGGATCCTCCTGATATTTAAGAGGTTCTTACATAGGCAAGATCCCACACGCCGTGGCCTAGGCGCTCACCGCGTTTCTCAAAACGTGTATGAGGTCGAAATTCAGCACGCGCAACGTATCCTGCGTCGGGGCTTAATGTGGTGAATGAGGCGTTCGCGTTGCAGACTTCTAACATCTGTTCGGCATAGGGTTGCCAATCGGTCGCGAGTCGGAATACGCCGCCGACGCACAATTTTTGCACGATCAATTCGATAAAAGGTGCTTCAATGAGTCGCCGCTTATGATGACGTTTCTTGTGCCAGGGGTCGGGAAAAAAAATCAAAACTTCGTCGAACGACTGATCCGAAATCGTGTCACGCAGTACTTCGACCGCATCATGACAAAATACGCGTAGATTAGTGAGCTTTTCCTGTTCAATACGCAGCAGCAGTCGCCCCACACCGGCGCGATGCACTTCGATGCCTAGATAATCGATTTCCGGATGGGAGTGTGCGAGTAATCCGATGACTTCGCCCGCGCCAAAACCAATCTCCAGGCAGCGGGTAGCGCGGCGTTGGTATACAGCATCCAGATCTAAGAGTGTGCCTACCTCAAGGCCGAATTTGGGCCAAAGATCCTGCATAGCTCGTTCCTGCGCGACGGTGACACGACCTGCGCGCAGCACAAAACTCCGAATGCGACGTTGTATCTTCATGGGCGCGAAGTGTGCCTGATATGATGGCTTAATGCGCAAAACCTGGTTAGCCGGTCTGGTCGGGGTGCTCGCCCTCACTGGGTGTGCATCCCTGCCAAGACATGTTCATAAGACTCGTTCAGAAGCTCTACCGGACCCGGGTCGTACCTCATTGGGCCGCCTTGTGGCCGCGCATTCGGAGCCCAATTTATCGGGTGTGCGCCTGCTAGCCTCCGGTGATGAGGCTTTAGCAAGCTTGGTAGCGCTTGCCGATCATGCTGAACGTACCTTAGACATCCAGTACTATATTATTCAGCAAGATGATTCGGCGCGAATTCTTTTGCAGCATGTGCGAGAAGCCGCCAACCGGGGAGTGCGAGTGCGTTTGCTGGTGGACGATTTAAATACCGCGGGCGAGGATCGACGCTTCATGCATTTGGGCCAATTGACTAACGTGGAAGTCAGGATATTTAACCCCTTTCCGGGAGGGCGTTCGGCATTGTGGAGTCGAATTTTGGCGACGGTGTCGGAGATTCCGCGCATCAATCATCGTATGCACAATAAATTATTAGTTGCCGACAATGCACTGGCTATCACGGGCGGGCGAAATATCGGCGATCAATACTTCACGCGCGATAAGGTCAATAATTTTATTGACCTGGATGTTGTTGCCGCTGGTGGCATTGTGGTGCAACTTTCGGCATCGTTCGATGCTTTTTGGAATAGTAAATACGCTTATCCGATTTCAGCCATTGCCGCACCGGTATCGGATGAGAGCGTACCGAGAGTGCTAGCTGACCTTGAAGATCCGCAGGCGGCCTGGTTGGCGCGCGCACTTGACTCCAGTAGTTTACCTTTAGAGTGGGTGCCGGCTAGTGTGTTGGCCGATCGCCCGGCTAAAATTATTAGCGATAATATTGCTGATAACGAAGAGACAATTGCCAATGACATCGCGGCGTTGATGCGTTCCGCACAAGCCGAAGTGATTGTAATTTCGCCCTATTTTGTGCCGGGTAAGGCGGGTGTTGAATTGATGCGTGAATTGCGGGCACGTGGCGTGCATATTCGCATTTTGACTAATTCTTTGGCTTCCACTGATTCAGCATTAGTGCACAAGGGATATTCGCGCTATCGCGCAGCCTTGTTGAAGCTTGGCGTCGATCTTGAAGAGGTGCGCCCTAAGTTGGGTGTGAAGCGACCGCGCTTTCATCCGTTTCGCTCAGCCAATGCGCGATTGCACGCGAAGGCCGTGGTGATCGACCAGAAGACGGTGTTTATAGGTTCGCTTAATATGGACGCACGCTCGGCGCGAACCAATAGCGAGTTAGGGCTGGTTATTCGTAGTGCCGCGATCGCTGGACAGGTCACTAGCTTGCTGGATGATATTAGCGCCGATGGTAGCTATAAGCTTGAATGGGATGCGCTCACAGGGCGCATACGCTGGCAAAGCGGTGAACCAGGATCGGTGCATACCTGGTATACGGAGCCCGAGACTAGTCTGTTACAACGTTTTGCGCTTAAGGTGTTTGCACCGTTTGCGCCCGAGGAATTACTGTAGGTGCGTAGGCGATAAGTGCGCGGTATAGCGCTGCATGCCATTTAGTATTTCTGCGTGCGCGACATCGATGCCCGCCCAGCCAATGATTTTGACCCATTTGCCGTTTTCGAGATCTTTATAATGCTCAAAGAAGTGTTGAATTTGCTTGAGTCTAATATCAGGTACGTCGGTGATCGATTTCCAATAGGTATACAGCGGGCAACTCTTGTCTATTGGCACCGCCAGGAGCTTGGCGTCGCCACCGGCTTCGTCATCCATTTGTAAAACCCCAAGCGCACGACAGCGTACGACTACACCCGGAATTAAGGGAAATGGGGTATGGACTAACACATCGACCGGATCATTATCATCCGCGATGGTTTGAGGAATATAGCCATAGTTGGCTGGGTAGTGCATGGCCGTCATCATGAATCGATCGACAAAAAGAGCTCCAGAGTCCTTGTCGACTTCATACTTGATAGGGTCGGCATTCATGGGTATTTCAATGATGACGTTGAATTCAGCCGGTACGCGCTCACCCGCAGTTACGTTATTGATACTCATATTTAATTTATAGAATCCTCATTAATCAATAACGATCGCGCTTGGGGATTTCCCGTCGAGGGGAAATGCGGAACCGACGGGTGTCAGCGTAGGACAGGCGTTGCCGGTGGTCCCTGTGTATAAAGAGAAGACCGATACGGAATTTGAACCTTGACTAACTACATAAACATTGGATCTGGTGGAGTCAACGGTGGATGCGGTGGGGTCGCTGGCGACACTCACCGGCATTGTCCCGGTGGTCGCAGTACCTGACGATGTAAGGACTCCGGTACTTGCAATGCTGTAGGCGGCAATTTGGTTGGTTTGGTTGTTCGCAACGAGAAGACACTGGCCAGATTGATCCACCGTGATTGCACTAGGACTTGAAGCGGTTGGCAAAGTTGGGTTTGAAATGGGGCTTAGAGCGCCCGCTGAGCTAATCGAAAACCCATAAATAGTGGTCGCGGTGGGCGAGGTGGAATAGATAAACGTATCATTGGGGGCAATGGCGAGCGATGCGGTTGCTATATTGGTTCCAAACGGGGATCCAGGGACCGCAGTTAAATTTCCGTTGCTCGAATCGACTGAGTAGACTGCGATCGTTGCAACGCCGGCTAGGGTCACATAGAGATAGTTTCCGGCGGCATCTATTTGTAGGGCGTTGGGTTCGCTACTCACATTAAACGGCGAGGTGCTTAGCTGCGTTAATTGTCCTGAAGCTAGAATTGAGTAACCCGAAAGGGTTTTTGCGGCAAAATTGGCGACATACAGGTACTTGCCGGTAGGGTGTATCGCAATGGCTACTGGACCGCTGCCGGTCGCAATAGTACTAAGCCTTTGAGTAAGCACGCCTCCGACACCGATGGCAAGTGTCTCAATTGCACTCGCGCTATTGCTGATGGCGTAAAGATAATTGCCGTTGGGCTCTACGGCCAACGCGGTGCGTGTGTTGCCGGGGATAAAAGGTGATCCGATGATCCGGGTGAGCGCGACATTCGTACCGGAGCTGCTGCCAGCCGTAATCAATACCGCGGAAATATCGTTCGATTGCTGATTTGCAATATAGGCATAGCGACTCGCTTGTTTGCAGGATACGAGCACTGAGGTGATATTCGCTTTGGCGATAGTGCCTGCCGCATTGTGTGCCGTACAGGTTTGCGAAGGATTGCTGGGCGGCGTCAATACCGAGACTGAATAGGCTTTACCATTGGTAACATTTGATGAGAACACAAACGAACCGTTGGCGGTCACGCTTAAGTTATTGCCGGAGTTATCCTGCAGCACTAATCCGCTTCCGGCGAGGCCCGTGACGAGTCCGCCCACGGTGTATTTCTGATCAAAAGGACAGCCGCCAAGCCCTAAAGCTAAGGCGACCAATACCAGGGATTGGGTCAATAGGCGCATTGATTTCGTGCTTACGATCACTCTGCCGCGCCAGCCCAGTGCGGGTAGTCGGTATATCCTGCGGGTCCCGGAGTGTAGAGTGTTTTCGGGTCCATTGTATTCAACGGGCCATTCGCGGTGAAGCGGGCTACTAAATCTGGGTTGGCAATAAAGGGCCTACCGAACACCACCGCTTCCGCGGAACCCGTTGCGAGCACCGCTTGTGCACTTTCCAAATCGTATCCACCATTGACAAATAGCGCGCCTGGGAAATTTTGACGCGTGACTTGTGCGAGTGCGTGTTCGGCAGGATCACGAAAATCGCTTTGGCGTAATTCCAGGAAGGCGATCTGGCGTTTTGTCAGTTGCTGGGCCACATGGCGGACCAGCTCGGTTGCGTTTGAATCAGCGATATCGTTGAAACTCACTAGCGGCGAGATCCGAACTGAAATTCTACCGAGTCCGATTTCGGCGCCCACGGCGTCGAGTACTTCAAGCAAAAGACGCGCGCGATTCTCAATCGAACCGCCATAGGCGTCGTTGCGGTCATTGACGCTGTCACGTAGAAATTGATCTAGCAAGTAGCCATGCGCGGCATGGAGTTGAACTCCGTCGAAACCCGCTAAGGAGGACCTTGCGGCAGCGGCGCGGAACTGCGCAATGATGCCGGGCATTTCTGAAATATCTAAACGACGAGGTATTTCATAAGGTTTGACACCGTCCGGCGTATGTATAGTGTCATTGCGGATCGCTCGATCGGTGCTTGAGATAGGTTGCACGCCATTATTTAGCAATGAGTGTGCGGCACGGCCGGGATGCCAGAGCTGCACGATTATTTTCCCACCTCGCTGGTGTACCGCGTCGGTGACGGTACGCCAGCCTTTTACGCAAGCTTCGTCAAATAAGCCACCTTCGCCGGTAAATGCGCATCCGTCGCTCGCGATCATGGTGGCTTCAGTGATAATCAATCCAGCGTGCGCACGTGCGGAGTAATACTCGGCCATCAGAGCGTTGGGAATATGGGTGCGGCCTGCCCGCGCACGAGTCAGCGCCGCCATCACCACGCGATTATCAAGGATTAAGTCGCCTGCACGCAAACGATCAAATAGGTTAGTCATGTTATTTTTCGGTACTGTGAATTAGCTAAATTGCCCGTTAACGGATGGAATAATACGCGATAAATATAGCTCAATTCTGGAAGGTTCTGGGTAAAAGTTGCCGGGTGGTGCTCTAGACGAATACACTAGTCGGATCAGCGGGCGTCGTATAATGGTAATACCCTAGCTTCCCAAGCTAGAGCCGTGGGTTCGATTCCCATCGCCCGCTCCAAAAATCTGAGGTATTACCAAACTGAAGGTTGCGCTGTGCCCTGCATCGGATCGTACTTCAATAGTGCCACCGTGTTTCTGGGCGACCACTCGCACAAAGGCTAGGCCTAAGCCAACTTGTAGTTGGTTACTGGATATGTCCATACGCTCAATTGGCATATCGGTAAATTGTGGATCGCGAGCGAGTTGGAAATGATAGCGGGATGATCCCTCCACTTGCATCCAACGAAAAATCGCATATTCCCCGCTTAAAAATGCGCCACCGCGTGGCTCGACGATAGCCGGCGAGGCAAGCAGGAGGTGACGGTCAAACGCGCGTACTGAATTCAGTCCCTCAAGTCCGCGTGCATCGATAGAACCCATGCGCAGCCGCTGTCATCTTGGCAGGGATCGCTGACAAATCCGGCAGTGGCAGAAGCTTTATGACAGGCCCGGGACCTGCAGCATCGCCAATCGTGCCGTCTCTGGCGCCACTACGATAGCCGTCGCGCCGCCAGAGACGGCAACCTCAATCGCAACCGGAGTAGGAATCTGAAAGCGTCCCGCATCGCCTTGGGGTTTGGCTTGCACGTCTAGGCTACCGGAGTCTAGTTTTAGTTCGGTGTCACGTACGCCCGTGGCATATTTTTGCAGTTTTTTAACTTGCAGGTTGCTATCAGGATTCAGTGTGATGACTGAACCGTCAGCGAGAGTAAAGGTGATGTACCCACCCGCTTGAGTAACGATGTGCGCACCTTCATTTAAAGCGCTCCCAACTTTAAGTGCGGTAAGGTCAGAAGATTTGGTAACCACTGCCGTAACGGTGGCTCAGGCCAATGAGTGTGTCATGCGCTTGCGCTCGATAGGCATAGTCGCTATTGGGAGCGGGTGCCACAGCGCCCGCAAGTTCGCCGAGCAGCCATAGATTTAAGCAACAAACGGGTTTGATCATGCAGTCTTGATCATGCAGTCTTGATCATGCTGTGTTTCTTTGTACCGTCTCAAGAAGCTAGCCGTAGCCATAGCCGGGCGTGAGACGCACTCTAATTTCGGTTGATAAGCCCCGTGAGCTACGCAATCGACTCACATGAGTGTCGACCGTGCGGGTGGTGACATTAACCCCCTCTCCCTCAGACACTTTCCATAATGTCGCGAGCGACCGTACGCTACCAAGATTGCAAAAGAAAAATAACGCAACTTCATATTCGCGTTCGCGCAGTGGTTTGACCAGAAAATCGTCGGCACCGGCTTCTAGCGCTTGCACGACATCGTGTTCGCTGTCGCGATGAGTCAAAAAAAGGATGGGGGTGGCGAGCAATTGGCCACGCACAGTCTTTACTACGTCTAAGCCGCTTCGGCTTGCTTAAGATCATCTTAAAGTAAGGCAATTCGCATACGTTAAGTCTAATTCAGCTGGGACTTTTTTAGGTATGAGACTTGTTAACAATTTGATGACTGTTGTCGACAGTTTTTGCAAGGCCGAGCCATTACTGTACGCGAAATTATTGGAGCATGTGATGAATGTGTTGGGGGGGTTGTTGGGCGCGCAGCCCGGTTCCGGTGTACTGTCGGCTCTCAATCGGTTGATTGAGGAGCACGGTGGCGTGAAAGGCGTTGTGCGCCACCTACAACAGCGGGAACTTGCTACATTTTTGCCACAGGTAATCGATAAATTGACGCCCAAAGGTGAACTGTCAAACTGATTTGGCGTTGGTTGGCATAAAGAGGCGGGTGCGATAGCATGTACAGCGAGATATAACACCATGACTCGCCCTCCATTGCCGCCTTTTAGTCTTGAAACTGCGACGCAGAAAGCCCGCCTGGCCGAGGATGCGTGGAATACCCGGGATGCTAGTCGAGTGGTGATGGCCTATACGGAGGATAGCCGTTGGCGCAATCGCGCTGAGTTTTTCCACGGCCGGTCCGCTATACTCGAGTTCCTAACGCGCAAGTGGATGCGCGAATTAGATTATCGCTTGATTAAAGAATTGTGGGCCTTCAATGCGAACCGTATTGCGGTAAGGTTTGCTTACGAATGGCATGACGATAGCGGTCAATGGTTTCGTAGCTACGGCAATGAAAACTGGGAGTTTGATGTCGAGGGATTGATGTGCCTTCGTATCGCCAGTATCAATGATTTGCCGATTA
>JAYVYN010000025.1:0-3240 GCA_043784265.1 Gammaproteobacteria bacterium
GAGCGGCCGGTCAATCGATTGGCGCGTGGCCCGCCTGAGTAGATGTGGGGATTTGTTCGAGAAAGAGGAAAGCCGTCACACGGAAAACTTAAGGCCGAGGCGACCTGAGGGGGTGGGCGTTGCCCATCAGGCTAGGAGTCGTACCCAGTGAGGCGCCGATTGGCCGGCATTCGCCATGCAGCGGGGCTTAAGCGGCCGCTGCAGCTTGAAGTTTGATCCAGAAACTCCACCTAGAATCCCATTGCACAGTCATTTCGCGTGGGGCAGTATTCGGGTAGGGGGTTTATGATTCCTATCCGCTAGGCTCACAAAAATAAACGGGTCACCTTCGCACCCATACAATGGATCGTCCGCCATGTTATTTTCGTTTCTCTTGACCGCCTCCGCTGCGATCAGTTTTCAGCACCCAACGCCCACACCCGCAGCTGATTTGCCGGTCGAGGTTTATCAAGCCCGGCGCGCCCGGGTGATGGCCGCCTTGGGCGGTTGCGCCGCGGTCATATCCTCTCAAGGGGAGGTCAGCGGCATCACCGAAGACTACCGCCAAGACGCCGATTTTTTCTGGCTGACCGGCATCAGCGAGCCCGATGCGCATCTCGTGCTGCAGCCTAAGGCACCGTATCGAAAAGTGACCTTGTTCTTGAAGGCGCGCGATCCGGAGGCGGAGCGCTGGACCGGGCCGCGCGAGGCAGTATCGCCGGAATTATTGAAGCATTATGGCGTCGATCGTGTACTACGCGGATCGCCGGAGAGCGCACTACTGAATGCCGGATTGCATCACGAATGCGTCGCGGTCATCGCGCCGGCTTCGATGAACAAAGAAGAGCGCGGCGACGCGGAATTGGCAACACGAGTCGCGGGCCGATTTGGATTGAAAACGGAATACAAACGTGCTCTGTTAGCGAACTTGCGCGCAGCGCACGGCAAAGAGGAGATTGAGCGCATGGAGCGCGCTATCGCCATAACCGAGCAAGGTCACAATGCCGTGGCCCGCGCTACGATTGCCGGTGTCTCGGAACGCGATGTGCAAACACAGCTGGAATACGCTTTCTTTGCGGGAGGCGGCACCGGACTTTCGTATTCATCGATCGTCGGCAGCGGTCCGAACGGCGCGGTACTGCATTGGGACAAAAACTCGCGCATCCTGCGAGATGGCGATCTGGTGGTGGTCGACGCCGCCGCGGAGTACGGTCGGTATGCTTCCGATGTCACACGGACTTACCCTGTATCCGAACATTTCACACCCGAACAGGCCGCTATTTATCGCGCCGTCTACCAAACTCAAGAAGACATTTTTGACGCCATCAAGCCGGGCGTCAGCATGGCCGAACTTCAGCATGTCGCCGAGGAATCCATGCGCCAATCCGGGCACTTAGCCGATTTCATACATGGCTTTGGTCACTTCGTAGGTCTTGACGTACACGACGCCGGCGACTATGAACGCCCCATACCCGTGGGCGCGATATTCACCGTGGAGCCCGGCATTTATTTGCCGACACTCGGTTTCGGTGTTCGCATAGAAGACGAGGTGCTAATGACCGACAAGGGTTACCGTCTGTTGACATCGAAAATTCCACGTAAGCTCGAAGAGGTCGAAGCGTGGCTGGCGCGGGAGCGAAAGGGGCGGTAATGATGGATTGCGAATCAACGATGTTTTGCAATTTGCGGCGGCTGTCCTCAATGTTGGCAATCTATCGCCCGCGTAAATCCGCGTTCTGCTACCCAAGTCTTGTTGAAGAGGCGCGACGGCGATCCCGCGGAGCTTTTGAATTAGGAATTTCAAAGAGATTTTTTTTGTAGTAGTCCAAGTTTTTTCAACTGAATAATGGAGCCCGATCGTCTGCCACTTTTCCCCCATCCAGATTGGGTATGTATTCGGCTTTCGTATATCTGTACGCGCGCTTTGAAAGAAACAATGTGCATTCGCCAGATGCTCGGAAATGGAAAGGACTACATTTCTTGCGTGCTCCATACCTGACACCGGTGACCGGCTGCACAGGGTCATGATTGCCAATTGATGGGTACCCGGAAAATCCCATCCTTCCGCTCCTGCAAATTACAGGCTTTCTAAGGCCTTGACGTTTACTAACAAAATCCCACCACGGAGTTTTCCAACAGAACCGGTCAAAAAGCTCAACTCGCGTCCTGCAGCGCTAGACAATCAATGTCATGCCGCCAGTTTTCGCAGCTCCACGATCAAAGGTCATAGTACGCGTACATCCCGCTGCGGCTGCAGACTCTGCGATCAACACATCGGCAAAGTCGCTGTTCGAATGTTGAAATGAGCGGAGAGCTTTCCACACGATTTCCGCGCGCTCCAACTTCAATTCCTTGGTGCGCAGCAGTCCCTCAAATGCATCTGAGATTTGTTCGCGGCTAAGCTCGTAGGCGGACAACAAGACCCACGCCAGCTCCACTACCGTAATTATCGGCACAAAGCCAAGTTCGTCTGAGGATAACGATTCAATGAGCTTGTTGGCTTGCAGGGACTGCTTGGCATCGTCCTGCATGATGTAGCGCACCAACACATTAGTGTCGAGCCCGATCATTTGGCGGATGCACCGCGCTTTTTAATGGCGGCGTTCATAGCCTCAATCGAAATGGCCTTGCGTGGCTTGCCGAACATGCCCTTTAACGCGGTCACTGATCGAGTTGCAGCGATGAACTCGTAACGTCCCGGAGCCAGAGCCACGAACTCAACTCGATCACCGGTATCAACGCCCAGCACCTGGCGCACTTCGGCCGGAATTGTTATTTGACCTTTACTCGTGAGAGTCGCAGTGGCCATAAGGCATCTCCATAAGTGAGTAACCTTACATTACCGTAAGGAAGCGCAAAGTCAAGTGAGACATCGACCGCAGGGCTGGCACCCGAAATGGTGTGGATCACGCACTTAGAGGGTCCTTGGGAGCGGCCCATCCTAAATACCCAATCGGTGACGATTCCCTGCTGATTGATAACCTCGATGCCAGGTCTTCTTCGGACAATGATTGTGTCCGCGCGCATCACGGCGCTGCATTTCATCCCTTTAACCCCCTTTGCCCCTTAACAGCCAACGCGCGCCGAGCGAAGAAGGAGAGGTATGAGCATCACTCCACCACCGGCGACTAGCTTTGCCTGGACCCTCACTCATGGCGTGGTCGGGATTGTGATTGCCTACGGCCTCATTTTGGCTGCCTAGCTGGCGGGCAGGACCTGGGACCGCGGGTCTCGAACGAGTTTCTGGGCCCTACTGAAGCT
>JAYVYN010000026.1:0-26977 GCA_043784265.1 Gammaproteobacteria bacterium
TATGACGGCTCGGCCGCGCATGCCCCGCAGCCGGATGCGAACCCACTCGATTGCAATGGGCATGGCAGTCACACGGCCGGTACCGCAGCAGGCTTCGGCGTCGGTGCGGATGGCAAGACCTATCGAGGTTTGTACAACAGCGCCGCCTATTCGCAAGCCTTCGTGATTGGCCCTGGCGTGGCCCCTAAGGCCGATCTTTACGCAGTTCGCGTATTCGGCTGCACAGGTTCCACCAATTTAGTGGTGGACGCCATCGATTGGTCGATCGCGAATGGTATGGACGTAATCAGCATGTCCTTGGGTTCAGACTACGGTACCGTCGATACGGCAGATGCATTGGCCGTCAAAAATGCCACTCAGGCGGGCATACTGGTCGCGGCCGCATCCGGCAACGCGGGTCCGGCCCCATATATCACCTCCACCCCAGCGTCAGGACCTGATGGTATTTCCGTCGCGGCGATCGACTCGCATGCTAGCTTTCCGGGCGCGTTGGTAACCCTCGCGGGTGGCGGCACCATTGAGATGCAAGATTCCAACGGGGCTCCTCTCACGGGAGCTTTAGGCATCGTGGTATTACGCACAGCCGCTGGCGGGATATCGTTGGGCTGCAACGAAGCGGAATATGTCGATAGCGTCATTGCGGGAAAACTCGTGGTTGCGAAGCGCGGCTCTTGCGCGCGCGTGCTTCGAGCCCAACTCGGACAGAAACACGGAGCTGCGGCGGTTGCCTTGATTAACACCAGCGCAGGATACCCTCCTTACGAGGGTCAGATTGCCGGGGTCACCATTCCTTTCCTAGGCGTATTAGGCTCGGATCAGGTCGCATTGTCCGCTGCTACTAGCACCACCGCATTTGCCGCCAATACGATTGCCAATCCCACCTTTAGGAGCGCCGCGAGTTTCAGTTCAGGCGGCCCGCGTTTCGGTGATAGCTCCATACGGCCCAATGTTTCTGCTCCAGGCGTCAGCGTATTTTCCACGGCCTCAGGCACGGGCAATGGCGGTGTATACGAGTCGGGTACATCGATGGCGACCCCACATGTGGCCGGTGTTGCCGCGTTAACGCGTCAAGCGCATCCTCATTGGAGTGAGCGCGCACTACGTGCCGCCGTGGTGGACACTGCCGATCCGGGCAAGCTTACTGACTACGCACCGCGCATTGAGGGCGCTGGTTTGGTGCAACCGGTGGGTGCAACTGCAACTCAGGCCGTGGTATTCGGTGACGAGCAAAATGGCACCGACGATCCTAAAGGCTTCGCGTTTGGTTTCGAGGAATCCGCGCGCACCTACCATGCCACCCGGCAAGTCTCAGTGCACAACTATGGGAACTCGGAGGTCAGCTTTAATATCACCACCACGGCGGTGGGCGGATCTCCTCATACAGCGACCTTAAGCGACTCCAGTGTCAGCGTCGATGGTCATGAGAGCGAGGACTTAGATCTCACGCTGACCGTGCCCGCCGCGACCGTGGGCAGCACGCACGATGCTTTTGGCAACACGGCTTTCCAAGAAGTCGCTGGCTACGTGACCTTCACGCCCGCTGACCCAGCGATGAATAACGGTGTATCGCTGCATGTGCCCTACTACTTGGTGCCACGCGCTCGCTCTAACGTGTCTGCACGTCTTAGGGACCGCTTGAATCCGAGCAACCCGAACCAGAATCTGGTTTTGCGAAACAAGGGCGGTGGAATTACCGGCAACGCTGACTTCTACGCCTGGGGCTTAACGGGTCCCTCCGCAGGGTTGAAGTTCTTTGACACCAGGGCGGTCGGCGTGCAGTCGTTCCCCATATCAACTACCGATAACGCGCTGGTGTTCGCAGTCAATACTTACACGCGCTTCTCCAGCAGCGATGTGGGTGAATTCGATATTCTGATCGACGTCAATGGCGACGGTAAGCCGGATTACGATCTGTTTTCGGCAGACTTAGGCGGCCTTACAACCGGCTCGCTGAATGGGGTACAGGTCACTGCGCTCCTTAATTTGCATACCAACGCGCTGAGATTAGAATATCCCCTCGATTCACCCACCGATGGATCGACCGCGCTGCTGGTAGTGAATGCGTCCGATTTAGGGATAACACCTACCAATCCTCGCTTTACTTACTCAGAGGCCACTTTCAATTTACTGGACGGCACGTCTTCAGCGTTACCCGGTACGGCATCATTTAACGCGTTCTCGTCATCCATCAGCAACGCGCTTTACGTACCGGTAGCCCCGAACACGAATAGCAGCGTAGCGGTCGCCATCGACCCCGTGGAGTGGCTTAAGACTCCGGCTCTAGGGCTCATGGTGGTGGTGGAAGATAATTTCTCGGGTAACCCGCAGGCACGGCTAATTCCAACCAAGTAATTTTTAAAGACAGAGTTTCCCCCTTAGGGTTTAGAGGGTTCGGACAAAAAATCCGAACCCTTTTTTTTGAAGATCGGATAACGATCTTGTAATTCGGCGGCGTATGAAGCAAATGCTCGGTAAGCGATTAAGCAGCTGGCTTTCCCTCGGTCAATGGAAGGATCTCGACCGATCGCTAGGAATCTGCGCAGTAAGCAGTTTTCAAAGCAGTGCTGAGCGTCTTGAATCGGTTTTCTGCAACCCCCGAGATTGACGGCGATCACTGCGGATCCGGCAGTCGCCTGGTGCGTGATCGCATGGCTGCTGCAGAACCATAGTTTGGTGGAGGTTTTTTATCTTTCAGATCGCCATTCTTGCCATGCATCGCAAGTTCAGTGCTGCGCACACGAGTTTGAACTCTCAGCGCACCTTCTCAACGACGCAAAAACTGAACTAGCGGGACCCCAAAATGCGCTTGATCCAGGCTTGAGGGTTGGCCTATCTGACCCCAGCATCCCGACGACATGTTGAGCGGTGACAATTCATAAATGTTTAGCGCTCGACGTCATTATTAACCAGTACAAACAGCACCAGCAATGCGTGCGAGGACTGCGCGAGGTCACGCCGCACGACTACAAGTGTCAATTGCGCGCGAAGGGACATCGCGACGCAAGACTGAAGCTGCTGATTGCGGCTGTCGCACACTGGCGGATGGCATCGCTCCCTGGAGTCTAATGATAGATATCTATCCATAACACTATGGACGTCTTGGTTTCTCCGGCCTATTCTGGGGCGTCGGAATATTAGACAAAGCGGCGCGATCATGGAAATAGTCGAGTCACGGGATGGCATACTGAGAAATGCGTGGCCACGGTGGGCCTACTTTCTCGCTTTATGCTTAGCCACTGCCCCGAATGCATTTGGCACTTGCAAGATTGTAAGGTTGGCGGAACTGCAGGTAAGCCTAGTTCGGAATCGCCCATTGATCGAAGGCCAGGTCAACGGGCACGTGGTCAAAATCTTGGTCGACACGGGCAGTACCTTCAGCTTCATCCGAGAGGAGGAGGCAAAGCAGCTTGGTCTTAAGGTGAACGCCGTTCAGAATATTTCAGTATTTGGCGTAGGTGGGAAAGCGCGCTTCGGTGCCACCGTGCTCAAAGAAATAAAATTCGGGCCGTTCGCAGACAAAAACCTGCCGTTAGCCGTCGTTGGGCCACAACTGGGGCAGCACCAAGGCGAGGCGACACTCATTCTCGGTGAAGATTTTTTTTCGAATTTCAGCACGGAATTCGATTTCGCTCATGGTGTAATCCGTCTGTTGCGGCCCGAGGGCTGTAAGCCCGACCAGCTCGCCTATTGGAGCGATCAGTATTCGATGGCCGAACTGATCAGTGCCGATCCCGAAAGAGCGCGTATTCAAACCATTGTTGTTTTAAACGGCAAACATGTGGACGCAATTCTCGACACGGGCGCCTCCACCTCAACTGTCTCGCAATCCGTTGCTAAAAAAGTCGGTGTCGATCCCAGTCAGGATGGAACGAAGTCGGCCGGTTCCGTGACGGGTCTCGCTGGCAAACCCATTGAGGTCTGGGTCGGCACGTTTGGTGCGTTCGCATTCGGTGATGAAAAGATTAAAAACGTCAAGCTGCAAATCGCCGATTTATTTACCGCTGACACTCAAACGACCACCGGTTCTCGTATCCCCCAACGCCTAGATGGATTACCAGAAATGCTGCTTGGTACAGATTTCTTTCGTACCCATCGTATCTTAGTTTTGTTCAAGGAGCGCAAGCTCGTGTTTACCTACAACGGCGGCCCGATTTTCCACAATATCAAAATCGATGCGGACCCGGATTGAAATTGCTGGTGTGGATTGATAAGGCTCCGTAGGACTAGGTGCGGCAGTCACAGCTGAAGTACACTTAAGTCATGAATTTGTCTTTTTTGGGGAATCTATGCGAGTTGTCATATTTACTGTTACGTTACTCATCATTGGCTGCGCCGGGGAATCCATGCCGCGTGCAACTGCTGCTACCACGATCCGTGCCGATGGCAAGATCGACACGGAAGCCTTGGAAAATGCCAAAAAACTTGGGTTTACGCCTGTAGACAAGGAGGGGCAAGTCTTGTATTGCCGTAATGATCTGAAAACCGAATCGCGCGTCGAGCGGGAAACGGTTTGTCTCACGTCCTCACAGATCGATGAACTTCGCGAGAGAACCAAACAGAGCATGAGTAGCCTCGCGAGACGGGGCCGGCCGCTGAGTTCGCACTGATCGACAGTATACCCCGTGCTCGACATTCCAGGTCAGCCGTTCTTAGACAAACAGTCACTCGTTGGTGGATGTGTACGATTGCCGCTGCGCATTGACGCCGAGCGGATACAAACCGAAGTAGCTGCATTGCCAGCGTCGGTTTGGGGCACGACCGGTGGCCGTGTCGGTGTGCATCGCAAGGCCGAGGCGCTTTTCTTACGCGGATCCGCACCGGCAGAAGGGAATTTGCCGGTCGAGGACCGCCCGGCCCTCAGCGAACTTCCCTATGCGCGATACATCATCGAGAAGTTGATTCCGGCGACGCCCATGCGTTGTCTGCTTGCGCGTTTGCCCGCAGGCTTGGTTGTTTCGCCCCATATCGACCGGGCACCGTATTTTGGAAAGACGCTGCGTGTTCACGTGCCGATCGAAACTCACGACTTAGCATTCATGTGGTCGGCCGGTTTGTGCTATTCGATGAAGGCCGGTGAAGTCTGGATCTTGAACAATAGTGCGCTGCACGCTGTCTGGAATGCGGATGCCTCACTCGCACGAACCCACATGATTTGCGATTTCCTGCCGAACGCAGCCTTGCTCGAATTGCTGACGAAGGGCGAGCGAAATCTGGGGACGGTGTGCGAGGAAGTCGCGGCCCACATAATGAGTGCGCAAGCGCCCGGAACGGTTGCCGCTCAATGATTGTCACGTCGCGGTTCGTCTTTCTACATCTGCACAAATCCGGGGGTACCTTCGTCAATGAGTGTTTGATGAAATTCTTGCCCGATGCCCAGCGGATTGGGTATCACCTGCCGCGAACGATGATCCCGAAGGAAAGCGCGAAACTGCCGGTACTAGGGTTCGTCCGCAATCCCTGGAGCTACTACGTTTCCTGGTATTCATTTCAATTAGAGCGGCCCAGCCCTAATTTCCTGTTTCGAATCTTGAGCGACGATGGCCGCCTCAACTTCCACGATACACTGCGCAACATGCTTGATTTGGGCGCGGGGAGCGTACGGCTGGAACTGGTCATTCGCGCCTTACCTCCGCGATACAGTAACCAAGGCTTGAACCTACCGGGATTCGCGCTGGCTCCGATTCGGGACACGCAACTCGGTTTCTACACCTACCTGTATCGATATCTTTACGGTGGAGAAGGCCGGTCTGCAGTTGTCGGGCGGTTGGAGGAGCTGCGCGAGGAACTCATTCCGATGCTCGAAAGCGTCGCGCAGCCCGTCAGCGAGGAGACTCGCTGCTACATCGAAAAAGAGAGCCCACGCAACACATCCCAGCATCGCGCCTACACCGAGTATTACGACGATTATCTTCGTGATCTCGTCGCGAACCGCGATGCCGAAGTGATTCGGCGGCATGGCTATCGATTTGGTGCGTAAGGCTTTCGCTGCCGCAGGCTCGCTGTTTTAGGCAATATCCCGAATCCGCTTCCACGTGGATTCGACGTTTGGAATGACTCGGTTAATTTCCGCAGCGTTTTTGTGCCACTTATCCGGGGAAGGTGGTGTTTGCGTAAATCGCGACAGTGGAAGGGCCTTAGAGATGCGAAGGGAAATCGAATCATCCATCGCGATTTCGGCAAACTTGCATAGACGCCTGATGGTTGACTCGGTATCAGTAATCAATTCCTCATAGCCTACCGTCGTCCAGCGTTCGTGCGGTATACTTCGTAAATCGTCCAGAATTATCCGGTTGGCGCTATCCCATTGAAAAGCCGCAATCTCCTCCAACGATTTGCCGTTCATCTGCTGCCACCCGGGTGGCAGCAACAGCGACCAAGGACCTTCGAATCCGTCCAGTCCGTTGTATGTCTTCCAGTTTCCAGATCGCCACGCTTCCATAATGCTGTTTATGTTTTCACGGGGGTCCCGCCACAGGTGAATGAATCGGGCATCCGGGAATAGGCGGTTGAAAAAAGGAATTCGCAACGCATTTTTTGGGGTCTTTTCAACGAATCGTAGCAAGCTGTCCGGATTCACAGACCGTCCACTCGAATCCACACGATGCTGGAGTAGATTGGAAACAATGGTAGCGCCAATCGAATCCGAATATTGATCCGCGGTAAGTCGATTCGATTCGACGCCCTGGGCCCCCAATTGCAGTTCTGGAATTGATTCAATCAGCCAATGCGCCTCACCACCTAGGGTGCAAACTTTGGAATTTGCCGCCAGCGTTTCGAACAACAGGGTGCTGCCCGAGCGGGGAGCGGCGACGATGATGACCGATTTGTCAGGGACCTTGATTCGGCCCACCGTTTTTTTTGCGGCGATAGCGGTTCCAGAAAGCACCACACGAAGGACCCGCGCTTCGAGTACGGTGTGGGCGGCAATCCGGTTGGTTCGCATGAACAAGCCTTTGCCGAGCAAGGGCGCGGCAGTCCTAGCGCTGTCGCGCAATTTCGCATACTCGGGCCAGGCTGTGGACGAATCGCCAAACAACGCGTATAGCTGCCGCCAATCGCGACGAAAGGAGTCGAGCAAGCGATGAAATTGGATCAAACGGCGCGTTTCCTCGGGTGAATCGTCCGGCGCCGTCAATTCCGAGCGCAAGTCCAAAATTAGCAGATCCACTTCCGCCGGTGCCATGACCGGCTCCAGTACCGTTCTCTCGGTCAACAGTCTGACCGGCCGAGATGGATCGAATCGATGAATCTGGACCTGGGTATTGGCTAATTCACCCTGACCGACGAGCTGCCAGAATGCAGCGCTTCCGCTCGTATCGGCAACTAAATGAACACGTTCTGTGTTGACTGGATTTTCGACGCGGTGCAGCCGCCAGTTGTCGAATATCCAGGCGTCGCCGGCACACATGTGCACCGAGTCCTTGTCACAATAAAATCTCACGTCGGGGTGTGTGACTATCGGAATGTGCAAACGAGCGCGGTAAAACCAGTGGTAGTTAATGTCCGCATGTTGAGGTACTCCATGATGCGCGCCTAATCGGAGTAGTCTCGAACGGCTCCAGACCACGCCGAATCCTGAAAGAACTTGTTGGAGGTAACTGCATTGCAACAAATGGGGAGTGGGTTCCATGTGACCATTGACGTCGTCGTTTTCGCCGCCACCCACGCTGATTAGACGCAGTGAGGTATTTCCTTCGATATCGTTGGGGTGTTTGGCCCAGGCGCTGTGCGGAAGCGCTGCGACCTCGGCGCGCATACGCTCCACATCAAAGCGGATCGGAAGTTTATAGAACGGTTTGGCGAGGCGCATTTAGATTTAAGGGTCAGGAAGTTTCGATATCGTGTCGAAAATCACCGATCGCGACAATAAGATCCGCGATCGCCGCGCGCTCGACCTCAGTCAGATACGGGTTCCATATATCGAATATCAAGACGACACGAATTTGATCGCTTCGATTCCAGGCCTCGTGTTCGTAGGTGTCGTCGAACACGACAACCTCGCTCTCTTTCCACCGATGAATCTCGCCGCCAACGTTTAACGCGCAATCCCGGGGCACTATCAACGGCAGGTGCGACACGAGGCGCGTATTGGTCACGCCCCGGTGCGGCAGCAAATGAGTGCCCGGCGTGAACACCGAAAACAACACTTCGGGCCCGTGCTTGTTCACGCGCGACAATGGTAGACCATCGAGTATCTTCGCTGTGATTGGGCAGGAAGCGCAATTGTCCTCCCTACGTTCACCGTGCCGATAGAAATAATAGCCGTTCCAGCTGGGAGCAACTTGCACCCCACGCAGGTTTTCCGATTCGGTCACTTCGTTATCGAAGACGCGTTCGCGTCCCGTGTCGGACCGTAACATTTTTTTCAGTTCGCCACGGATATCCTGAGTGTGTAACTCCAGTTCGGTAATCCACGGGAATAAATCACGATCAAAATAGGGCGTCGTCGGCAAGTCCGGAAAGTACAGAAACTTCGGCTGCTGGCGGTGATCGCTCGGGATGGCTGTTGCCTCGTTCAGGTAGACATCAATTGTCCGATGCACACGCAACAGGGCTGTGGCACCGTATTTCTTGACCAAGGGCTCCAACAGTTCCGCAAATGCGGTGCGCCGTCCGTTTCTGACCGCCAGAACAGCGTGCTGGATTAACGGTTGCAGGGGCTCTGGCGTCGTCGCAGGATTTAGCCAGCGGCCGCTGGTCTGAGCGTCCTGCAGCGCCCGAACATACTGGATTACCGCTGAATTCATGTCCCCGGCGCGTTCCAGGATTTCACCCAAGTATAGGCGCGCGACGTGGAAGTCGGGACGCAACTGGACGGATCGCCGATGCGCTTCGGTGGCCGCCGGAAGATTGCCCAAGGAGTCCTGGACTCTGGCAAGGTGATGATTGGACACCGGATTGTTCGGATTCGCTGCGACAGCCCGATGCATCAAGCTCAAGGAGCGGTGCAGATCTCCGCGCCGCGCGCAGGCCAGCGCTACCGCGTTGAGCGCGTCAACATCGTCCGGCACGGCTTCCAGGACGCGTTCGAAGGCTCTTTCAGCCTCCGCGTAATGACCCTGGCGCAGTAATTGTTGTGCTTCTTCGGTTGAGTTCATAGGGTCCTGATTTTAGCGTTACGATAGCGCTCATGCCTATCCATGATCTCAAGTATTACATCCGAACCTATGACCACAATCTGGAGGAGTCGCTCTGTCGGCGCATGATTGATTCTTTCAGCAGCCTGGAACGCTTCCAGCAGCGCAATGGCCGCGAAGTTCGCGCAGGTCTCGATTCTTCAGCCTGGACCGAAATAAACGTCGGCAAAATTGCGGATGAGGCGTTCATCTCCATGTTCCGCGGTCTGGTCGATGCGGCCTTGGTGCAATACAATCGTGATATCGGGCTTGCGATGCCAATACCGAATTCGGGCGTGTTTTCCGGGATGGTGATGAAGCGCTATCGCGCGAACGTACAGGAACAATTCCAACTGCACTTCGACGCGGTCAACCAGTACGCGAAGCGTTACCTGGTTCTACTGTGGTACTTGAATGATGTTGCGAGCGGCGGCGAGACGCGGTTTCCCCAGTTGGACGTTGCGATCCCGCCCAAGGCGGGCAGATTGCTGATGTTCCCGCCGTATTGGATGTATCAGCATGAGGGAATGCCGCCCCTGTCGGGCGAAAAATATATCATCTCGACCTATTTGCTGTTCGAAGATTCCGCGCCCTCGTAGCCCCAGCGCGACAGTAGCGGCTGCAATATCGGTATGACACCGGCAAAGTGCTCTGCATAGTGACGCCAACGCCCTACGGCTTTCTCGTTGACCGGCTCGATGACCTGGGAGTAGCTAGGCGTGCTGATGAAGCCTTTTTTTTGCGCATGCTTTTGCGGCTTGAGCATAGCTTCGCTCCACGGGAGCTGTAGGAATTCAAGCACCGCTCTGACCTGATTCTCGAAGTCGGCGACGAAAGATTCATAACGTAATTCCAGTGTCGTGGGTTTGAGCAAGGCATGCTGCTGATACCAGAAGTCGAAACAATGCCGGTAGCCGGTCGCGAGCGTGGGCAAATCCTGGCACAGCAGCGCAAAGTCCGGTGTCCTGAAATGCTGCATGAAGCAGCTCAAGATCACATCGCAGGGGTGTCGCACCGCAACAAGGATCGGTGAGTTGGGAAACAGACGCCGGATAGCGGGAAGGCGCAGCATATTGAGCGGATTCTTATCGAGGAGACGTTGACCGGGAGCGAGCGTTACCTTGCGATTTGTACGCTGCCAATATCGGGCGCGAATCCCATTCAAATCCGCCTGGCTCAATTTTGCCAAACCTTCCGGATATTGCGCGCCGGCCGCAATCATCTCATCGAGCGCGTTCTGCACGAAGGGTTGCTCGTCCATCGATGCAAGGCGTGGATGGGCATCCAAAGTAAGTTCGAGAAGGGTTGTGCCGGAGCGAGGGAAGGCGACAATAAACACCGGGCTTTGCTCGATGGTCGAAGTCTCATGGTCACTCCAGCGGAAAACGTCATCCGGATCGACACCGAACCGGGTCACCGTCATGGTCGGGGCGCCGCGCACGGTGGCCATGGGAGCGGTCAGTTTCAAGAGCTGGGCCTGCGACGCGTGCGCATCAATCAGTGTCTGGAACGCCTCTGCGTAGCGCCCAAGGGCGTCCAACGATTTGGCGAGTGGAAACTGTAAGAGGTGCCGCAATTGCTCCTCTTTACAATCCGCGAGCAGCTTGCCAAACAGTACGACGGCGAGATCATGCCGGGAATTACGCTGGGCAAGCTGAGCCTGCATAAGGAGCAGATCAGATCCCAGTGAATGCGACCGGGGATTGGACTGTAGTTGCGACATTTGCCGTTCGGCTTCGGAAAGTCTGTTGGTGCGCTCAAGTAATTGAACCAGGGTCAGAAGTGTGAGCGGATCCGATGGATTCGCCGCGAGGGCTCTGCGAATGGCGGGTTCGGCACGCGTCGCTTCACCCAGTTTCATCAGCAGCAGGCCAATATTGGCTACCAGTTCATTGGTAGTGTCGGCGAGGCTCTCCCAGCCGTCGAGGGCGGCGAGCGCTTCCTCGGTGCGGATGCGCTCATAGCAGCAAAGGGCATACTGGTAGCGGATTTCCGCATCTTCCGGTGCCAGCGCTGCCGCCTGTGACAGAACGGCGCGACCGGATTCGAAATCTTTGCGATCGATGTGGGTGAGGCCCACATTGAAGTAGAAGTCAGCCGAATTTTCTCCCAGCGCGGCCGCGCGGGTGAAGGCCGCGAGCGCCTCATCCAGTTTGCCCATGCACCGGCGGCTCGTGCCGAGATTCACCCAAAAAGGCCCCTGATCCGGATCGATGTTCGTCATTTTCAGGAACACCAATTCAGCGTCCGCAAACTTTCCGATCGAATGCAGTATGAATCCCAAGGTACCCAGGACTTCAATGTCGTTCGGATTGAGGTTTAGCGCTCGTGCGCAGGCGTCGTGAGCGGCGCTGACGTCATTGCGTTCCAACGCCGCCCAGGCGGTTTGTTTCAATGAATCCATAAGCGAAGCATACGAGAAATAAAAAGGCCGCGCATTCTTACGAAAGCGCGGCCCAAATCGAGCTCAAATTAATCTTGAATTACAGTTTTTGAGTGAAACCAACCCACCACTGTCGGCCGAGCGTGTCATAGGTATTAACGTCGGTATTCGAATTGACGACATTATTTTGGTACATGATCGGCGGTTGTTTGTCACCCAAATTGCGTACGCCGAACTGAATCTTGGTCTTGGTTGGGAAAGAATAACCCAACGTCAGATCCACATACGTATACGACCCGATCGGTAGATCCGGGTACGGTGTGACTAAGTCTGCCTGGAGGTGTGACACCGCCGGGTCCGTGACCACCAATTTGTGAATATACCGAGCCGTTAACAGACCATCGAAGCCTGCGTAGTTCCAGCCCAACGAGCCCAGTCCCCGGTAACGAGCATAGTTACCAAACTGTTTGCTATAGGTTCCGACGATCTCCTGCGGTTTTGCACCCGGAGCTGGCGTATTCAAGTAACTATTGATGCGTGTAAGATCGAAGCCAAACTGGAATGAACCGATCTTCGTGTTCTTCAGGCCGTAGTGAGCCCCGATGTCGATGCCGTCCGTCTTGAGAGTACCCAAGTTGAAAGTCGGTTGCTGGAACACGAGGACGTTTCCTGATTGAGGGCCACTGATAAACCGCTGCACCAAGCTGCAGAACTCCGGGCTTCCGGTGGCGACGCACTGTTTGATCGAGTAATTGGAGTCCAGCTGGGTTATCAAGTCCTTGATCTCGTATTTCCAGTAGTCGATATCGACGGACAAGTTGGGAACGTAGCTCGGATCGTAAACTAATCCAAACGTCTTTACCGTTCCGCTTTCAGGCTTCAACTTCGGATTGCTGGTGTTGAGTCCCGTGATCTGCCCGTTTGCCTCCTTGAAGTTTGAATCCGGAGCAACGCCCTGACAGGCGAGCGCCAGATTCGGATTCGCCGCCAATGCTGCCGACGTCAGAGATTGGCAGGGGTCATTAAAAGTGACCGATGTGTTGACGGGTGACTGAAACACATCATTGATGGTGGGTATGCGGAACACCTGCGCGAAGGTGCCTCTGACCAACAGATCGCTAATCGGTTTGTATTCCAGTTTGAATTCAGACTTGGTGGCCGGACCGAAAAGTGAGTATTCAGAGTGACGCACGCCGAGATCGATGTTCAGGGATTTCACACCCGGCAGATCCTTCAACAACGGCGCAAACACTTCAAGGTATATTTCTTTTGAATTATAACTACCACGGGTATTGCCGGTGCAGGCCTCGTTTGACACGCCGCAGGAAAGGTACAATGGAGGATTTGCAACTGCTTGGCCGTCTGCCTCGAATAGCCCCTCTTGACCGGCGTAATTGGCACCCACGGCGGCCTGCAAGGCACCGGCGGGCAGATCGATGATCTTGCCGTTGAAATCCAGCGATACGTTCTTATAGCGAGACGTGGCGCGATTTGTAACGCTGGTTGCGAGCCCGTTTAACACCCCTTGTTGTCCCGGAGCGAAAATATTAAAGATGTTCAATGGCGTGCAATCGCTGATCGGTGATGCAAGACTTCCGCAGGTTGCAACCCCCGTTGTGGGATCGAGGAACGAGGGCCCGACGGCATTTTGAAATTTGGTCTTGGTGTAATAGCCATTTTGCTTTTGAATCTGCTCGAGCCGGCTATAAGTGACATTCAAGTCCCATTCCCATCCGGTCGTCGCTAGTTTGCCTTTCAAGCCGCCATTGAGGTCAGCGCTGTCCGAATCGGCAACGAACCTGCGATCCGCAAGCCCCGTCAATCGCCACAAGGCCGAAGGATTGGCACCGCTCAAACCACCAAAATCGATGCCGAAGGGGTTGTAGAGGCTGTTCTTGGAAATGACGATGTCATCGACTGGCGCATCGAACGGTAAGGGCGCCATCTCGTTGGCCGAATGTGTGTGATTGTAAGTCAGGCTCGCATAAGCGCTAACGAACTCGTTGATATCGTAGTCGACCTTGGTGAACGCATTGGCGCGCTCGAGATTGGTAATATCTAAATTAAACGGTTGATAGTTGAAACGATCCGTCTGACCCGGTATGAATGAAGAGTTAAAGCAGCGATAGTCTGCGATGGATCCGCCACTGGGTGACGTGCTGCCCGGCGTTCCGATGCGCGTGATGCTCTTGCAGCCAAATTGGGCTCGTAGAGCGCTGCCTGAGGGGAGCGAAATGCGGCCATTGGGCGTGCGGCTGGAACCGGACTGATAGGATCCGTATGTGCCGCCATACAAATAAAGCGCGTATTTCGAAAAATCGCGTGCGCCGTTGAAGACCGCATCTTGCTTCTGGTAGGAACCACCGGCTACAACTTTAAATTTCTCGGTAGAGGTACCCATAATCACGTCGAATGAATGATGGGCCCCGTCCTTTCGTGAAGTGCGACCATAATCCCCGTGGATCTCGAGACCGTCGACGTTTTTTCGGGTGATAAAGTTCACCACACCGGCGATGGCGTCGGAACCGTAGATCGCGCCCGCCCCTTCTTTGAGAACTTCAACCCGCTCGATCAAGTTAATTGGAATCTGGTTGACGTCGGTTGCATTAGCGGTCGCACCGACCACCCCGACACGACGGCCATCAACGAGGATTAGGGTTCGCTTGGGATCCAATCCGCGCAATTCGATATTGGATTCGCCGAAGCCGCCACCGTTATTTACCGCAGGATTAGTTGCAGCACCCGATATGCTTGGAATTCGCTGCACCAGGTCACCGATGGTGGTGATGCCAGATTGCTGAATCGCGGCTTGATCGATTACGTATATGGGGCTCGCGGTTTCCGCGTCGACCCGACGAATGCGCGAACCGGTGACGACTATTTCTTCCAAAGCCACGTCGGGCGTTGGTTTCGGGTCTGCCGCCATCGCCGTTGGTGCGAATGCAAGCGACGCTCCGGCCGCTGTGGCAGTACCAAGTGCCAGGCCAATCGCCCGACTAATAGTTGAATTACTGGACATTAGAATTTACCCCTCTTATATTCATTTTTTGATCGAGCCAGCTTGACTGGTCTGGATCATCCCATAAAGAGTTCTAGTGCCCGCACGTTGTACCCCAGCTACAGGCGCGAGCCGATATGGCGAGAATACCGACTCGGACGAAAAAATACGAGTACTTTGACGGATTTTTATGTTGTTATCGCGCAACAACTGTGTGCAAACCCCAGTCCCTCCGGACTGGGGTTTGCTGAAAAGCATGAGTTTTTGAAAAAAACAACTAGAATGCTAAAAGTCCGTCAACTTGTCATTTCAATGATACCGACGAGTCCACGCGATTCTGCAATAGGCGAACGTTTTTCTGCACCGAATCGCGTCTATCCGTATGACCATAGAATTCAGCCAACTCTCGCTGCCAGGTACGCGTCGAAGGTAGAGTTTGGCCTCTATTCAAAGCTTCGCTGGGCGCAGCACCGGAATCTTCGATGCCTTGAGTGTATCCCACATACAAACTAGTTTTTCCCGAGAGCGCGATATTCGCGACCCCGTAATACCGCCAGGGCTGATCGGCTCGCCGCGTAGGAGACTTACCGGATTATTGATTCACACCACGGTAGTCGACTTTCTGAAGGCCTAACGACAACCCCAGTCGGTCCCACCATTGGCTGCGATAGGCAACCCCGGCGAATAACAGGCAATTGTGGTCTTGCGTGAGCGGAGGATAATTGAAATGAGGTCGTGGAATTTGCACTCCTTGTCCTATCAGCGCTGGGCCGGCGTCGTATACTTCAGATTCCCCGTAGATAGAATTGACATCACGGCCGCGAATAGAAAAAATCACATCCTGTTGTTGAGATCCAAAATTTAGGTGTTGCACGAGCCGTACCTCGCCTGAAGTGGAACTCGAACGCTGCTGGGGGTAGCCAATCAAATTGTGGTGCAGTGCTAACCCGTTGCTCTGGGTTTCATCGTACAGGTCCGAATAGCCGCTGAATACATCGTGCACCGAGCGAAACAATCGGCGCTAAAACTCCATTTTTTCTGTACCTCGGTCTCGCCAGCAGCCCAGCGCTGACCCCAATAGGAAGAGGGGCTATGCGACGGCAGTGCGGCACCGGCGAGGTGAATTTCGAGAACAATAAGGTCCCGTGAATTTCGCTGCCAATCGTAAAACATCCGCACCACTAAACCCGCTCGCGATGTCCATTGCGGCGCGATTGCCGCACTCACTGTATGGACACTGTAGCCTGAGAAATCATCGGTGATGCGATCACTGATGCCAATGGGAATTTTTAAGTTTAATGACGCAATCGGGACCTGGCCGTCGAGGTCTATGGCGCGAGTGTCGAAGGGACCGCCGCCGACCAGTACCGTGAGGGTGGGTGTGTCGCCGGCGTGGCGTAGATCGTAATCGACAATGACGGTCGAGGCGGGAAATGCGTAGCCCACGGCGCTCATCCCTACGCGAATAGCTGAGCCTTCGATGACTCGCGCTGACAATGTCCCTTGTTGATCGAAGTACAATCCGCTGATGCGGACATTGCCCGCGTCTTGGGGGTTGAAGCCGCGTACTTGGAAGGGGTCGTATAGAGCAATCGTTTCGTTGCCGGCAGACCGAAGGCGTCTTCGGCTGATACCACGGCGTTGTCTGCTACATGTTGTGCGCGTGCAGGGCCGCCGACAGTGAGTGCGAGGGCGCCAGCTGATGCGATTAATCGATGGCGCCACTTATAAGCCGCGATGATGCTGCACTCCAACCTGGTATTACTGTAACCGAGGGCGGTACGAATTCTAAGCGGGCCTACCTTTGGGCATTGACTCGCAGCCAAGCCACTAGGGTTTCAAACAGGTCACTTCGCCAATTTCTGATACAGCACAGCATAGCGTGCATGGCTTGCCCCATAAGCCGCCATCACGCTCGCGCGTGGTTGGGTATTCTTACGCTTCTCGATCAGGTCCACGAGTGCCTCCGCTACTAAGGCCTGCAGCTGGCGACCTTCCTGCTTAGCCAGGTGCCTGATATCGGCGAGAATTTTGGGATCCACTTGGGTCGCAAACTTTTCGCGTGCTTCGGCCATGGGTCGCTCTCCAAAATGAGGCGGAAAAGTATGATGACATAACATGATATATCAAGAAATTTATTGCTTCTGGACCTGAGCATCGGACGCTCGCCTGCACTTTGGACTTGCGCAGTGGCTAGAGGAGTTGTTCTTCAAGCCCGTTCGCATGGCATTAACCACTCGGAAACAGCAGCGGCTCGTAATCTTGGGCACCATGCAGGATGTGAATCACTTCCACAAGTTCTGGGCCTACCCGATAGAAAATCAGGTAATCGTGTGCACACACCGGCGAATTCCGTGATTCTCATAGCGCGGCACCAATGGATGTCGGCGCGGCGACTCCGCAAGTGTTTGGCAATGACCTAGCAATTCATCGACGAAGCTTGCCGCGCGCTCTGGATTGTAAGGCTGGATGTAATCGCCAATCCCGATGAGATCGAGCTTCGCACTATTAGCGATGACGACCTTCACCTCCGTGTCTTCGTCTTCGTCTTCGCCTGCGGTGTAAAAAACGCTCGCATCTCGCCTCGAACTTCATCAATCCCGTGAACTCGTCCCGCGTCGGCGTCAGCGACGCCACGGGCGATCGCGGAATCGAGAGCGGCCAGACGTCGATCGCGGTCTAACCAACCACGCAAAGCCTCTCGAATGACTTCACTATTCGAGCCGTAAGCTCCGCTGCTCACCTTCTCCCGAATAATCCGCGCCATTTCCGGCGGCAACGTGATCGACAATTTCTCTGCGTTCTGCGGTTCCATAGGGTGCCCGGCGTCTAATAATTAAGGGCATTTAATACTACTATATCCTACCAGTTTGATCAAGGTGTCTTGGGTGGCGAAAATGCAGGTATCGCAACCGCCCGAAACTCCTTCAAGGCTTCTAGTGGCGCACAAAAATCTCCCAAAGCTGGGTATTGTTGCAATGCTGCGCCGCCAAGCAACGCCTCGTTCAAAAACCGATATACACACGCCACGGTTATATCGGCTTGCGTCATGTGCGCGCCAATCAACCAGTCTCCCTTGCGGGCCTTCGTATGCCGTTCTAGTTCAGCGAGACCCGCATGCATTTGCACGCGACAGCGCACAACCCACGGCTCATGACGTTTATCAGCCGGTCGAAATGCGCTTTCATAAATTTGTAGCACACCCTTCTCAGCCGCACCACTAGCGATCGACATATACCGCAATGCTAACTGTCGCGGGCGACCGGCACGGGGCAACAACGCACGCTCGGCACTCGCGCGCTCATCCAGGAAGTCCAGAATTGCGCCCGATTCAATTAGTGTTTCATCATCGTCGAGAACCAGAGTCGGCACTCTGCCCAATGGGTTGTAGCCCCGAATGAGTTCGAAGTCCTTGCCGACTGACCAGTTGCGATGTTCAAAAGGCATACTCAGGAAATGCATAGTCACGGCCACGCGTCGCACAAACGGTGAATCGAACATGCAAATTAGAATCATATTTGATGCTCTTGATTGTGGCAATCTAAATCGCGGCGAGTTTTACCGGTGTAAGCGTTAGCGTCCCTCGCGCACTGCCGCAACGAGATCTGCTGTAGGCACGCCCAATTTAACTCCCGGAACATCTAGCGGGGATATTTTTGATTTTGATGCCGGTAGAATACGGAAAATAGCTCCATCACCTTGCCGAATCTCTACAGCGCCGTAACGTTCGGCTTCCTCGAGAACCGATGCTAAATTCGCTCGTGCTTCCGAATACGTATAGGTCTTCATAGTCTGGGCACCTCAGTCTGGTGTTTTAACATCGTCGATAGAGCACTTGTACAATACTACCGCCGGAGATCCAAGCGCACACGGCCAATCATTTTTTTACGTCCGAAGTTGCATTAATGGGGACCAGCTCAATAGTGGCATGACTGAGCGCGAAAACTCGGAAAATCTCATCAGAAAATGCCTGTCCGATGGTCGGCACATCCTTAAAATCGAATAAGACTTTCTTAAAAAGGTCTATACGAGCTAACACTCGTTTCGCCTGTGAGCGCGAAATCAAATTTTCATTGCCGTACCTAGCTAAATTGACTGGCACTACGGTCGTCGTAAATCCGTACTCGTCAGCGGATGTATATTGGTTAAATATTTTGGCTGTGGTTCTGGACGTATTATTGTTCAACTTCATCCACACAAAAGTACCTTGTTGGAACCTGTCACGCTCCACAATCCAATCATTAGCGTCCTCGAATTTATGGAAGAAGAAGGCGCCTCCTGAGAGAATATCGAATTGGTCAAACATCCTCGACGAAAAGAAAATTCCCTCGCCAGTATGTCGCTTTGGATCGGTTGTAAGTTTTCCCTTCGCCAAATCAAGAATTGCGTAACGTTCATCTAACAGGCCCAATTCCACTTGTATCTTCTTAAAAATTCCTACGCCATTGTCTTGCACTATCATTTCCGTATCCACGGCATTTCGCCTGACTGCTAGATTGATAGTGGTACCGGTGGAATGATCTACAGCATTGTTGAACATTTCGGTAAAACCGTAATGCCAAATTGCAAAGACGTTCTCCGGCACATCTCCAATAACTTTGCTGACGTCATCTCGCCATACTAGATCCTCTGCAAGATTAGGCGTTATTGCGTAGGCTTTACTCCATTCGCCTAACGTGGCTAGTTTGCGGGTTATATTCCTAGTTCGGCCCGATTCAATAACGGCGCAATTTTGACAACCTTGCAACTTAAAGTTGCCAATTATAAGGAAACTATTGTCAACCTCTTCCCTCGCTGACCCCGCGTTTCAATGATTTTGATCTCCAATACAAACAGTGTACACTCACAATGTACACCAACGGACAATATCATGAAAAAAATCGGAATTAAGCAAGCCCGCCAAGAGTTGCCAGATCTGATTGATCGAGCGGAGGCTGGCGAGGAGATCATCATTACTCGCTTCGGGAAGGCGGTAGCCAAACTCGTCGCCGCACCTCAGACTCTCAAATCACTCCCTTCGTTGATAGAGTTCCGGCTTAAGGTTGTTCGCCCCGGAACACCAGCTGTGCAATTGTTACGCGAAGAGCGCGATGCCCGCTGATGGTGCCTATATTGATACCAGCGTCCTGGGGGCCTACTACTGTCCTGAGTCGTTAAGCACAGCGGCAGAAAATGCGCTACGCCATATCAAGACGCCGATTATTAGCGTCCTTACAGAGGTCGAGTTCTGTTCCCTGATCTCTAGGAAGCGGCGACTTCGAGAACTCAATGAACGCCAAGCGAAAAATATCCTCGATCTGTTCGGAAATCACGTTGCCGAGGGGTTCTACCGACGAATGTCATTCAGTACTGAGCACTATATCAAGGCACGGCAGCTTGTCGCCTCAATGGAAACCTCATTGCGCACATTGGATGCCTTGCATCTTTCAGCCGCAATCTCCGAGTCAGTCACGCTGCTGACAGCCGATCATGATCTCGCGAAAGCGGCTAGATATTTCAAGTGTAGCGTAATGCTAGTGAAGGGCCCCGCGGAATATTAGAATTATCTGCACCGCGCTCACTGATAAAATTAGACCACTTCAACCAATATGTAGATACTTAATGCCTCTATTCTGGAGGCGCTCATGAAGACAGCCAAAATACTCAAACATGGCAACAGCCAAGCTGTGCGACTGCCCAAGGAATTCCACTTCGCTGGCACTGAGGTGCAAATCAAGCATTCGGGCGGCGATGTTTTGCTACTTCCCGGTAAGCTGACTTATGAGCAAATTATGACTGCGGTCGGTGGTTTCAAGGGCACTATCGAACGTCGCCAACCAGTACGCCAGAAGGGGAAGCAGCTACTCACCTGCCAGCCCATGATTCACCACCCCATAGGCCCACCGCACCACCGGAATTAAGCGTGGCGAGACCATCGCGAGTGTTTTGTCGACATCAAACCAACGCGCTTCTTGATGTTCAGGCTTGCCTAATTCAGGATTGATGGGCAGATGAATATGCACTTGCTTGCTACGGGCGATGTAATAGCGCGCAATCTTATCCTTGTTGTAGGGGCCGGTTTCCATAAAAACGAGTCCCCAATCAAAGGAGATATCATCCAAGCTCGTCTCTTCGCGCACCTCCCGTAGCGCAGCATTAATCGGCTCCTCTCCTGGCTCGATTAGGCCCTTGGGAAAGTCCCAATTGCGATAGGCGCGCAGCAACAGAAATTTTAATTTCCGTTCAATCACGCTAACCACCACTACACCACTCGAAAGTCTCATCAGGCGCGCCTAATACCCTATCGAAAGTTGATTATAGCGGCCCATTGGATAGACTACATCTATTAACGTACGCTTATGAACCTTAAAGACCTCAAGTATTTAGTTGCCATCGCGGATACCGGGCATTTCGGTAGAGCGGCCGAGCGTACTTTTGTCAGCCAACCAACTTTATCGGCGCAAATTAAAAAACTTGAGGAATATCTTGGCGTAAAACTAGTGGAGCGTCAGCCCAAGAAAATACGCCTCACCGAATTAGGGGAACAGGTGGTAGCATTGGCGCGCCGCATGCTGGACCAGGGCGAAGAAATCATTGCGCTTGCACGTAACAACTCCAACCCCTTTGCGGGCCGCCTAAAAATCGCACTAATCCCCACCATTGGTCCATACCTACTGCCCCGCATTATGCAGAAGATACGCAAGGCGCTACCGGACCTTGGCCTGATGCTCTACGAGCATCAAACCGAGTCCCTACTCCGACGCTTACGCGACGGCGAAATCGACCTAGGAATCATGGCCCTGCCCACCGGGCAGGACGGCATAGAATCACGCATACTGTACGACGAAAATTTTACTGTGGCACTGCCCGCTGGTCATCCACTCTCGCAAACAAAAACCCCCATTAAGATACGTGAACTGGAAGGTCACACCCTACTCCTCCTGGAAGACGGCCATTGCCTACGGGATCAAGCGCTGGAAGTTTGCAGTCGAGTCGATGTGCACGAGCCGGAAGATTACCGCGCCACCAGCCTCGAGACCTTGCGCCAAATGGTGGTGGCGGGGCTGGGCATAACCCTACTTCCTGAACTCGCAGTGGACGCACCGTTTGGCGCACAACGTGGCCTGGTAGTGCGTGAATTCGCAAAACCAGCCCCTTCGCGCAGCGTGGGGGCGGTATGGCGAAAATCGACCACCCGAGTGCCAGCCATCGTGGCCGTGTGCAATATTATCCATCAAGTCATGAATCGTGCCGCGTAAGGAATCAATGTGAACTCTCCCGCCCCCGCAACTTCCGAAGATCCACCGCGATTCGATCGAAAATTTATTGAAGAGCACCAGCTACTGGAACGTTATCTTGAGCAAAAACTCCCCCCCAAGGGTGCGCGAGAACTAGAGGATTGGTGTCGCAAAAATCCACAATATCTCGATGAGCTAAAACTGCCGATTCGTACCCAGTCCAGCTTAAAATTATTGGAGGCGAGCGGTCGACCCGCAGATCTTAGTGAGGTACAGCCTCCCTGGTGGAAAACGCTCTATTTCCTCGTCGGCCTAGGAGTCGTGACACTCCTTAGCCTGATCGCTTTTTGGGCTCTGTTCGCACGCTACTCATTACTAAAAGGCGAACTCGCCGAGACCACTACCCGACTCACCCAAGGCCCCTTAACTACGCCCGCGACTTTGAGTAATCTACGCCTCGCGCCAGATCGCATCGCGGGTGCCGATACCGCAAGGGTCAGCGTAAGCCGCAGTGCACCGCAGTTGCTCGATTTGCGAATTAATATGGAGTATTCGCGCGAGAGTCAATTCCGGTTGACGGTCGACAAAGAAGATCAAGGTCGCGCGCTAATTATCGAGAACCTCACTAAAGATTCCAATGGCGATCTACGCCTGAGCTTTAACTCATCGGGACTGGCGGCCGGCACTTACAAAGTGCGCATCGAAGGACTCCCGATGCGGGGCGCGCCGCTGGCCGAAGGATGGTTAATACTAGAGGTGCATTAGTCCTTTGGGGTCCACTAGCTCTTTCGGGCTCGCTAATCCTCGCGCAAGCTCACGATAGGCGGAGTATTAACCACTCGGCGAGTCGCCAAGGTACCAGCAAGTCCTACCAACACGGTTCCGCACACTAACCCTAGGATCCACACATAGGGGTTGAAGCGATACTCGAGCGAAAACAAGCGATGCGCTAACAGCCAACCGATGCCAGTAGCGCCCACGGCCGCTAAAGTGCCCGACAGAAACCCGAGCGCGCCAAATTCGGCTGCAACGCCTTGTAGCACGGTGCGACGGCTCGCGCCCAGGGTGCGCAACATAGCGCTTTCATAGCGCCGCTCATCGCGCGTGGCCTGCACCGCGGCCAGCAGTACGATGACGCCCGCAACCAGCGTGAACAAAAACACATACTGCACCGCCAGCGACGCACGGTCCATGATCGCTCGAATTTGACTGAGAATTGCATCCACATCAAACACCGAGATGGTGGGGAATTCACGCACCAAGCTGGCTAAGGCCGGCCGCTTAGCAGGCGTCAAATAAACACTGGTCATATAGGTTCCCGCAGCGCCATCTAGTAAGCCGGGTGGGAACACCATGAAAAAATTCGGCCGAAAACTATCCCAGCGAACTTTACGAATGCTCACGACCTCGACCTTGAGGCTTTCGCCAGCGATGTCGAAACTTAAATGATCGCCAAGCTTAAGATGCAGAGCTTCTTGATACTCTGACGAGACCGATACCAGAGGCTTGCCGAAATCCTGGGGTGTCCACCAATGCCCCGCAATCACCTGATTATCCTGCATCAAATCAGCGGACCACGTTAGATTCTGTTCGCGCTCAAGATAGCCCCGCGCGACATCACCGGTAATTTTAAGCGCCTCACTGGGCACCGAATTAATGGCCGTGATGCGGGCACGAATCATCGGATACATCGCAGGCTGACCCAAGCCATGCGCTTGCAGAAATTGGTTTAAAGGCTGCCGCTCTTCAGGACGAATATTAATCAAGAAATTATTCGGGACATCGCTCGGAAGACTACGTCGCCAATCGGCCAGCAAATCATTACGTACCACGGCCAGCAGCAATAGCACCATTAGCCCGGTGCCAAAGGCAACAATCTGCACCACGCTACCCGCACCCCGTCGCGATACATTGGCAAGACCATAGCGCCAGGCGACACCCACACCGCCGCGTAGTCGCCCCGTGAGCCGCACCAGCCCAAAGCCCGCCAAGGCAAGCACTACGCCCACACCCAGCACGCCTAGAAAAACGCTGGCGACTAATTCTACGTCGCGCACCAAGGCCCATAAAATTGCCGCTAAGGCTGCCAGGCTGAGTCCATAGCTCAAACCATAACGCAGCGGCGCTGCGTTCACGGATTTGCGTAACACTCGGGCAGGAGGAGTATTTTTCAACTGCAATAGTGGCGGTAGTGCAAACCCCACTAACATTGCAAGCACAGTCACTAAGGCAATGACCACCGGGGCTAACGAGGCCGCCGGTAACTCACCCTGAATCAGTCCCTGTAACAGCCAGACCAGCCCCCACTGGCCCAGGTAGCCTAGGGCGGCACCTAATAATACTGCGAATATCGCCAGCACCGAGAGTTCAATGAGCGAAATCGATAAAACCAAACCTTGCGCAGCACCCATGCACTTCATTAACGCCACGGTATCAATGTGGCGCGCGGCATAACGCCTTGCCCCCATGGCAACCGCGACGGCGGCCAATAGTACGGAGGCTAGATTTGCTAAATTTAAGAATCGGCTGGCACGATCGATCGCAGAATTAAGTTGCCGGCTCGACTCTTCCACTTCGCGTAAACGCTCACCCGCGGCCTTGTTCAAAACCAAGTAGTCATGCAGGGCTGCGACGGCCTGCGCTGTACCCGCAAACAAGGCGGAATATGTGACGCGGCTGCCGGGGGCGATGAGTTGGGTCGCCGCAATGTCCGCTTCATTCAGCAGCGCGGCGGGTGCAAGGTTCACAAAACCGGTACCTTGATCGGGTCGGTAGTCGAGCACTTGAGCGAGTCGCAAAGTGGTGGCTCCAATCCGCACGGCGCTACCCATCGACAATTGCAGTTGCGCCACAATGCGCGCGTCCAACCACACCGTACCCGGCGTTGGAATATGATCAGTACTACGCGCCACTCCAAAGGGAGAATCCGTAATGCGTAATTTGCCGCGTAAAGGATAGGCGCTGGTGACCGCATGCACTGCGGCAAGCTGAGATTTTTCGCCATTGAAAATGGCCGTCGGAAACGATTCCACTTGCGCCGTCGCAAGGCCATGCGATCGGGCTTCGGTGAAATATCGTGCCGGGAGCGGCGAAGAAGATTCAAGCCGCAAATCTGCCGCTAGCACTTCGGCCGCTTGAGCTCGCACCCCCTGACCAATTCGGTTGGTAAAAAATCCCACCGCAGTCAAGGACAGCACCGCCACCGTGAGCGCTAACAGCAATACGCTGAGCTCGCCGGATTTCAAATCGCGCCAAAGGTTGCGTATTGCGAAGCGTACCGCGCGCATCTTAACGTCAGCCTTCAACGTGCGCAGCGGGCGCCAAGGCATGGCCGGCATCGAGCTCAAAAATTCGGCCGCAGCGTGCCGCCAGAGCGCGGTCATGGGTCACCAACACCAAAGTACTCCCGGTGCTGCGATTGAGCTCAAACAGTAAATCGCATATGCGTTGCCCCGTAGTGGTGTCAAGGTTCCCGGTTGGTTCGTCCGCAAATAACACCGCCGGATGCGTCACAAAGGCGCGTGCAATGGCCACCCGCTGTTGCTCGCCACCGGATAGTTGCTTCGGATAATGGCCCACTCGCGGCGTCAATCCCACCTGCTCAAGCGCAAGGGCCGCACCCGCGCGGGCATCACGACGATTCGCAAGCTCCAGCGGCAACATGACATTTTCAATGGCGGTGAGCGACGGGATTAGATGAAACGATTGAAATACAAATCCTACATACCGACCACGCACTGCCGCACGCCCGTCCTCATCCAGATCTGTAAGATCAACACCCGCTATACTCACCCGTCCGGTGGTGGGCGAATCGAGTCCGGCCAGTAGCGCCAGCAAAGTGGATTTACCGGCCCCCGATGCTCCTACAATCGCTAAAGTCTCTCCCGCTCGCACACTTAAGCTGACATCGGCGAGAATAGTCAGCGAGCCTTCAGGACTTGCCACAGTTTTAGAAATATTTTGTGCGTTAAGAACGATGTCTTTCATTTCAAGGAGCGCCTGTGAAGCGATTTTTATGCCTTTCAGTGTTATTGATAGCAACCGTATCGGCCAAAGCCGACATTCCGGTTGTGCTGGTGCTAGGCGATAGTATTAGTGCCGCCCACGGAATCCGTCTCGATCAAGGTTGGGTAGCCCTCCTTCAAGCGAAACTGCAAGCCGAAGGTTACGGTTACCGAGTTGTTAATGCCAGCGTTAGTGGCGAGACAACCGCTGGAGGGTTAGCGCGCCTGCCGCGAGCACTGGCACTGCATCACCCCAAAATTGTGATCCTCGAACTCGGCGGCAATGACGGCCTGCGTGCCCTACCCGTCGACATCGTGCTCTCTAATTTAGCAAAAATAGTCTCGTTGTCCACCGCAGCGGGCGCCAAGGTCGTACTGCTCGGGATGCGCATGCCACCCAATTACGGTGCCGACTATGCGACAAGTTTCCATTCGAGCTTTGACCGCCTGGCACGGGATCGAAAATTACCCTATATGGCGTTTTTTTTAGAAGGAATCGCCCAATCAGCGGCACTGATGCAAGATGACGGCATTCATCCGAATGTTCGAGGACAACCCAAATTACTCGAGAATGTCTGGCCCGCATTAAAATCAGTATTGCGCAAAAAGGGGTGACCCTCGTCACCCCTCGAATGCTGGCGAACTACACTACTTAGCTAGGAATTCCGCCACGCCACCGTGATTGGAACAGCTGCCGCCGTGATGCTTCGAATGCGAAAAAGTGCCGTCTTTGCACTTAGCGGTCGCGCCCGTTGGATCCGTCGCGCTGGCCGTAACGGTGGGAGCCTTAGCTTCCGCAGTCTTAGTCGCAGCTTTCTCGACCTTAGCAGCGGGAGCCGCCACAGTCGCCGCTGCCGCAGGAGCCGCTGCTGCCGCCGCTTCCTTGCTAGCTTTCACTTTCTTAATCTTCAACACGCCACCGTGACCACTGCAAGCGCCACGACCACTGACCTCAGAGGTCGAACCATCTTTGCAAGTAGTCGGGGTTGAATCTGCAAAAGCCGGCATGGCTAGTGCAGCAATCATCAACGGGGCCGCTACTAAACTCATCAAATATCGATTGTGCATAAAATAACTCCCAGGTTTTACCGAAGTCCGCATCAGAATTGTAAACGGTCTCAAGCTTATAAGACGAATTTAACAATATTCTTTTTATTATCAATTTAATAGTATTAGTTTATAGTCATTTCGGACTGCTTATAGGTTTAAGCCGAGTAGCGAGAGGCGTCGACACCCTGATCTTGCCGGATCGGCGAAGC
>JAYVYN010000027.1:0-10453 GCA_043784265.1 Gammaproteobacteria bacterium
ATCGGCAACTCCCCGACAAAGCGATCGATTTGATCGATGAGGCGGGCTCGCTGATTCGCATGGAAATTGATTCGAAGCCTGAGGCCTTGGATAAGTTGGAACGCCGGGTTATTCAATTAAAAATTGAGCGCGAGGCATTAAAAAAAGAGTCTGATGAGGCGTCGCGTAAGCGTTTGGGTACGCTGCAAGATTCGCTTAAGGTGTTGGAAAAAGAATATTCTGATCTGGAAGAGATTTGGAAGGCAGAGAAGGCTTCGGTGCAGGGTGCGGCGCATATCAAAGAGGAATTGGAACGTGCGCGGCAAGCGTTCGACACCGCGAAACGCGCCCAGGACTTAGGCCGTATGTCCGAGCTGCAGTATGGGCTTATTCCTGATCTAGAACAGAAGCTTGCCAAAGCACTCGAAGTGGAGCAAAAGCCGACCCAGTTATTGCGCAATCAAGTGACCGAGGTGGAAATCGCGGAGATTGTCTCTAAGTGGACGGGCATTCCGGTATCTCGCATGTTGGAAGGCGAGCGCGATAAATTGTTGCGCATGGAAGAAGTGCTCGACAAGCGGGTGGTGGGACAAGTGGAGGCGGTGAAGGCAGTTGCGGACGCAATCAGGCGGTCTCGCGCGGGGCTTTCGGATCCAGGACGTCCGACCGGATCGTTTCTATTTCTGGGACCCACCGGCGTCGGTAAGACTGAGTTGTGTAAGGCGTTGGCTGAATTTATGTTCGATACCGAAGAGGCCATGGTGCGTATCGATATGTCAGAATTTATGGAGAAGCATTCGGTTGCACGACTGATCGGTGCGCCGCCGGGCTATGTGGGGTATGAAGAGGGCGGGTATCTTACGGAGGCGGTGCGTCGCAGGCCTTATGCCGTGATCTTGCTGGATGAGATTGAGAAAGCGCATCCCGATGTGTTTAACGTGTTGCTACAAGTTCTCGATGATGGGCGCCTTACCGATGGCCAGGGGCGCACCGTAGACTTTCGCAATGCGGTGATTATTATGACCTCCAATTTGGGCGGTCAAGTGATTCAAGAGCTGGGGGGCGCGGCTAACTACGCTAAGATGAAAGCGGCGGTGATGCAGGTGGTGACGCAGCATTTCCGGCCGGAGTTCATTAATCGGGTCGACGATATTGTGGTATTTCATTCGTTGGGTCGCGAGCAAATTCGCGCCATTGTCGAGATCCAGTTGGCAAGGTTACGCCAGCGATTGGTCGGGCGTGATATTCAGTTGCGATTGGATGATCAAGCGCGCGATAAAATTGGCGAGGCGGGCTTCGATACCGTGTATGGTGCTAGGCCACTAAAGCGTGCCATTCAGGCGCAGATTGAAAATCCCTTGGCGCAGATGATTTTGCGGGGGGATTTTATGGCGGGTGATCGCATCGTGGCGAAGGTCAAACACGACGCGTTGGTATTTGAGAAAGAGAAACTGCACTAGGGGGTGTTCCTCTAGTAACCATTTTAAAATAGATTAGGAAATTCATGCCTTTTTACGAGTATCAGTGCAAGCGTTGTGGTCATGCCTTTGAGGCCATGCAAAAAATTACGGCGTCGCCGCTTAAGAAATGCCCGGAATGCGGCAAGGCTACGCTGCAACGGCTGATGTCGGCTCCCGTGTTTCGCCTCAAAGGCGGCGGTTGGTACGAGACCGACTTTAAGTCGGAGCAGGACGGTAAGCGTAATTTGGCGGACAAGCCGGAGGCGGATGCTCCTAAGGAGGATAAGAAAGACGCTAAGGCTGGGAGCGATGATGCGGGTGCTGCTTCGGGCAAAGACGCTGCTGGCAAAGAAGGTGCTGGTAAGGAGGCGGGTGCGAAAGATGCCGGTGGGAAGGATACTGGGTCGAAGGATACTGCGGTAAAGGATGGGAAGAAAGCGCTGGAAAAATCAGCCGATAAGCGAGGCGATAGTTCGAAGGAAAAATCCAGCGATAAGGCGTCTGATAAGTCGGGTGGCAAAACGACTGTGGGTGCTTCTGCTAAACGCGGATCTCAGGTCGCCAAAAAATCCAGCAAGGCGAAACCGGTGCGCAAAGCAGTCGCTAAGGCTAAACGTCGGCGGTGATACTGGGCTGGTAACCCAGGCAGCAACGGCGTGTGTCATTTTTGCGGCGATAACGGTACGACCCCTTATATAGGGCTATTATCCATAGCCCTATGAAAACGTTGCGTTTATTTGCCGATTTGAAATAGGCTGTAAAAACAAAAAGCTGAATCGCAGCTTGATTTATCGGGCCCTTTTGAGACTTAGCACCGCTCAGGAGCCTTGGTGTTTTCTTGGCATTATCGCACGCGTTTCTTGCTTGGGTCGTCAGCAGGATTAACGTAGGTAATGGCGAACGGGCCTTGCATGTGCACCTGAATCGTGGCGCCGTTAGTTGTGTACGCATAGTGATGCATGTTTGCCATTGCAACTCCGTAGCCGCCCGCCGATAGCGTCTGAGCGTGCGGCTTGTCAATAGCATCACCCATGCCGAGCGAGATGGCGCCCTTTAATACGGTGATGTGCTCATCGGTTGGGTGAAAGTGGGGCGGTATCGTATAGCCTGCGGGCATTTCAAACCGAACCGTAACAAGACCCGTCGCTCCGGGGTCGCCCGCGATCACCGCGAACTTCGCGCCGGGCGGGAAAACGGGTGGCGGCGCGCCCCATTTCACCTCATTCCCCGATTCAACGAAAGGCGTGTCGGCGGCGATTGCAGACGCGTGTAGTCCGAGAGTTGCAGCGGCGATTAGCAAAATATTACTTGAGTTTAGAAACATAATATGAATTCCTTCAAAAAAGTGTACGTTGTGATCACGCTGCGGCGCTGTCTGGCGCGGTTGCTGCGACGATGATAAATTCGCCCGGAATCCTAAATCCATCGCCAACCCGCCACTCGTCGATTGAGCGTATATAGCAAGCGCGGACTCGCGCCCGAACTTCATCATTGAATCGCGACCAGGCGAGCGCGACGGGTCCACCGACAAACGCGGCGTTGCAGGCTTCGGTCGCATTGGCAAAGGCTAGCGTTGTGGAGATGCGACGATGTTCGATTGCCTCGAAGTTTGCATCAGCACATAGACGCGTGAGGGTGTCTTGCTGACCGAGACGGAAAAAAAGTGGGCACACTTCGCTGCTTACCTCAGCATCGACAATTGGAAACAGTGATGACCATCCGCACTTCGATCGTTCGCCCCACACAGCAAGGGACATTCGACCTCCTGGTGTTAAAACCCGACGCATCTCGCGCAGGGCCCGTTCCGGGTTGGGCATGTACATGAGTCCGAGTCCGCACAATACGACGTCGTATTGTGCATCTGGCAGATCCAGCGTCTCGGCATCCATGCGCACAAAGCTGCAGTTCGATAGCCTGACTTCGCTAGCGCGCCGTGCGGCGGAATCGAGCATCCGTCCCGACAGATCAATTCCAAGAACGTATCCGTTCGTACCAACCGCGCGAGCCGCTTCGAATGAGACGAGTCCTGTGCCACAGGCGACGTCGAGCACATGATCGCCCGATTCAAGTGATGCCAACACCAGCATGGCAGCTTGAGCTTCGGCCAGCGGTACCTGCCAAAGCTGCTCGTAGTCCTCTGCCGCCAAATCCCATCCATAGCGTTGAACCCGGCGTTGAAGTTTTGCATCCATTGTATTGCGTCTCCTTGGTAAATTATTGTGCATGGGCGCTACTCAGTCCTATCTGCGCGTCTCTTATTCTTCTCCATTCGTCCTGCGGGCCGACTTCAGGCTATAGCACCCCTAGTTATTGCTCACTGATCCGACCACAATAAGGAACATCAAGCTTAGAACGAATGGAATCCATGACATCACCAGAAATCGCAGCAGCGATGCGCCGCGTCGAGTCAGTGCTGAAACGTCGTCCCGAGATGGGCCTACACGACGACACACCCGCCACTGCGCGCTGGAAGAGCGGTACGCGGGTCACGACCCGCCATGCCAACGGCACACAGCTACTGACGGATATGCCCACCGAACTCGGTGGTAGCGGTGAACAGGTCACGCCGGGATGGTTATTTCGTGCCGGACTTGCCTCGTGTCTTGCCACCCGAATCGCAATGGGTGCGGCTGCGGCCGGATTCGAGCTGACAATGCTGGAGGTGTTGGCCAGCAGCCGCTCGGACGCACGCGGATTGTTGGGCATGTCGGATACCTCCGGTGAGTCCGTATGCGCTGGGCCTCGTGACATCGAGATGCTCGTGCGCATCAGCGCGCCGGGTGTTGCGCCGGAACAATTGCGCATCTTGGTCGAGGAAAGCAATCGTTGTTCGCCGGTGTCCTCAGCGGCGCGGGACGCCGTTCCGATGACGTTGCGCATCGAAATGGATAGTAAGTAATGGATGCGCTTTCAGAAACTCTTCGGGTGGTGCGACTGATAGGCGCCATTTTCATCAATGCCCGGTTTACCGCGCCCTGGTGCTACCAATCCCCCAGCGCGGACTCGGCCGCGTCATTGCTGGAACCCGGTGCCGAGCGTGTGGTGATTTTCCACCTCATCACCGAAGGAGAGTGCTTCGTCGAATTGGGTGATGAACCTCCCGTTCATTTAACCGCGGGTGACGCCGTCATTTTTCCGCAGGGCCACGCGCATCGTATGACCTCTCAACCTGGGCTTGCCCCAGCGCTGGGTGCGCGCCTGGATCAAGTGCTATTACGACGACCGCGCCAGCTGGTCTATGGTGGTGGTGGACCGACGACACGCCTCGCTTGTGGCTACCTAGCCTGCGACGCTCGACTCGCCGGCATGCTGCTTGCCGGGCTGCCCGCACTGGTGCGAGTCAACGTGCGTGGATCAAACGCCGGCCTCTGGCTCGAAGCCTCGGTTCGCTACGCTCTGGCCGAAGCTCGTTCACCTCGTCCCGGCGGTGCCGGAGTTTTGGCTAAGCTTGCCGAGGTGCTGTTCATTGAGGTACTGCGTTTGTATATGAACGAGCAAGGTAAAGGTCGAACTGGATGGTTGGCTGGAGTGGGCGATCGTATTGTGGGTTGCGCATTGAATGCGCTACACGCGCGTCCGGCACACGCGTGGACGCTGGAGGAGTTGGCGCACACTGCGAGCACTTCGAGATCGGTTTTCGCAGAACGATTTCAGCATTTGGTCGGCAGTTCACCGATGCAGTATTTGATGCAGTGGCGCATGTTACTTGCCGCCAATCTGCTGCGCTGTAGTAACGCGCCGCTTGCGCGGATTGCCGAGGATGTAGGCTATCAGACTGATACGGCTTTCAGCCGCGCGTTTCGGCGCGAGTACGGCTTACCGCCGGCCGCCTGGCGCCGCAGCCGAACGGTTCGCGAGCACGTGCGCTGAGCGGCGAAGGTGGTGTCAACCTCATCGTAAAGTAGCAATTGCCTTGCCGGATAGTCGTAATTCCGGCTAGTGCCGTCGTTTTGCAGGCGCTGCCGCTTGCCCTGATCGCCTGCAGGCCTTAGCATCGCGCGCTTCCCCTTTTTTGTAGCTATAAGAATTATGCGTACTCATTATTGCGGCCAGGTGGGCGAGTCTTTGATTGGTAAGGTTATTACGGTGGCTGGATGGGCGCAGCGTCGGCGCGACCATGGGGGGGTCATTTTTGTCGATTTGCGCGACCGTCAGGGACTACTCCAGGTGGTTTTCGATCCTGATCGGCCGGCGGTATTTGCGACCGCGGAACGGGTGCGCAATGAGTTTGTATTGAAGATTACGGGTCTTGTGCGAGCGCGGCCGGCAGGAACGGCGAATGCCCATTTGAAATCTGGCCAAGTTGAATTGTTGTGCCAGGATATCGAGATATTGAATCGCTGCGAACCCTTGCCGTTCCAATTGGACGAGCACGTCAGCGAAGAAGTGCGTTTGCGATTTCGCTATCTCGATTTGCGGCGTGATGAGATGCGTGAGCGTTTACTGTTACGGCATCGGATTACGCGCGCGATGCGTCAGTATCTCGACGACGCCGAGTTCGTCGATATTGAAACTCCGATGCTTTCTAAAGCGACGCCTGAGGGTGCGCGCGATTATTTGGTACCCAGTCGTACTCATCCGGGACAATTTTTCGCGCTCCCGCAATCGCCGCAAATCTACAAGCAATTACTGATGATTGCGGGCTTTGACCGCTACTATCAAATCGTGCGTTGTTTTCGCGATGAGGATCTACGCGCGGATCGGCAGCCTGAGTTTACACAACTCGACATCGAGACCTCGTTTTTAGATCAGGGCCAGATCCAAGAAATCATGGAAGGCTTGATTCGGTATCTGTTCAAACAAGTCCTTAAAGTCGATTTGCCTAATCCCATTCCACGGGTGAGCTATGCAGAGGCCATGCGTCGCTATGGATCGGATAAGCCGGATTTGCGGGTGACTTTGGAACTGGTTGATGTCGCCGATCTGGTCAAGGGCTGCGATTTCAAGGTATTTGCAGGACCCGCTGCCGATCCACAGGGTCGTGTGGCTGCTCTGTGTGTGCCGCAAGGTGGCAAGTTGACGCGAAAAGAGATTGATGATTACACCGCTTTTGTGGCGCGCTATGGTGCACGCGGTCTTGCGTACATTAAGGTAAATGAAACGGCGAAGGGTCGTGAGGGTTTGCAGTCGCCTATATTGAAATTCCTCACTGATGCGGCGGTGGCTGGTATTCTTGCACGGACTGCTGCCCGCGATGGAGATCTGATTTTCTTTGGCGCCGATAGCGCCAAGGTAGTCAGCGATGCATTGGGTGCGCTTAGGCTTAAAGTCGCCCAAGATTTAAAATTAGTGGCTGCGGGGTGGCGTCCGCTGTGGGTGGTTGATTTTCCGATGTTCGAGTGGGACGCGGGGTCTGCCCGTTGGCAGGCCATGCATCATCCGTTCACCAGTCCTTTGAATTTAGACCCGGTGGCTTTAGCGGCTCATCCCGGTCAGGCGGTGGCCAAAGCCTACGATATGGTGCTCAATGGTTCCGAAATCGGCGGCGGTTCGGTACGAATTCATAATCAAGAATTGCAATCCGCCGTTTTCGAATTGCTCGGCATTGGTGCTGAGGAGGCGCGTTCGAAGTTTGGATTCTTATTGGACGCGCTCAAATTTGGCGCGCCACCTCATGGTGGCATCGCCTTTGGTTTGGATCGGCTCGCCATGCTGATGGCGGGTGCCGAGAGTATCCGGGATGTGATCGCATTTCCGAAGACTCAAACCGCTGCTTGTTTACTCATGGATGCACCCACCGATGTGAGCGAGGCGCAACTGAAGGAGTTGCATATTCGCGTGCGCGCGCCGCTGAAGGCCGAGTAATTGGAGACGCGCTATCGGCGGGCGGAGTCGGTGTTAATCGTGATTTATGCCGCCGATGATTTTCTCGTCATGGAACGCTGCAGGCCGATCGGTTTTTGGCAGTCCGTGACGGGAAGTTTGGAATGGGATGAGTTACCGGATGCGGCAGCCCGGCGCGAGGTGATTGAGGAAACCGGTATCCGCAGCGGCCTATTGCTGAACCTACATTGGACTCAAACCTATGAGATTTTGCCAGCCTTCGGCAAGGTGTATGCGCCGGGCATTACCCGTAACCTTGAACATGCTTTTTCATTGCAACTCGAGCAACGAGCGCCGGTGACATTAAGTCCTACCGAGCATGTGCAATATCGTTGGGCATCGAGTCTTGAGGCGCTGGCCACGGTATCCTCGGATACCAATCGCAAGGTTATTGAGCGCTTGCGGCGACGTCCTTGACGGTTGGTGTTCGCAGGCCAGTATGCTAGGGTGCAATAAGCGATGCAAACAACACCACAGCAAACCCTAGATAGTCAGCTTAGGGAAGTGTTTACCAAATTTCCACAAATTACACTTGCCGTGTTATTTGGATCGTTAGCAACAGGATACTATCGAGCGGATAGTGACTTAGACATTGCTGTATCTGCGCGTTCTGCACTGGGCGATGACGAAAAAATCGCGATTGTGGATGCGCTAGCAGAATGTACCGGCAGAGCAATTGATTTGATTGATCTCTACACCGTTACAGAACCCCTGCTGGGGCAAATAGTGCGGCACGGCAGAAGAATTCTCGGCAGTGATACCTTATTTGGACAATTGATCAGCCGTCATTTGCTGGAGCAAGCCGATTTTATGCCCTATCGCACTAGGCTATTAGCGGAAAGGCGTGAAGTATGGATAGGGAAATAGTCGAACAAAAACTGGAGTCGTTGCGTCGCTGCTTACAGCGCTTAGAAGATAAGTGTCCATCTTCTGCAGAGATACTCGCGGGTGATTTGGACCTTCAAGATATTGTGGCACTCAATCTTAGTCGCGCGGTCCAGATCAGTGTGGATATTGGCGCTCATTTAATCGCTGGAATGAATGTTTCGCCTCCTGGCACGATGGGGCAAACCTTCGACATCCTTGCACAGGCTAAGGTAATCACGGGTGAAATAGCAACCAACCTCAAAAAAGCAGTTGGATTTCGCAACATCGCGGTACATAACTATGAACGAATCAATTGGGGGATTGTACATAGTATCGTAAAATATCGACTTGTTGATTTTGTCGAATTTTTCAAAATGGCAACCAAAAAAATAGATGAAAAATAATTAAGGGAATCGAGAAATTTGTTACTAAGACTTCGACAGTAAACGGTATCTTGCGATTGCGGCGACGTCCTTGACGGTGGTGGTGTTCGTGCATGGACTGTGGCTTAAGGGGCATGAGGCCGCTTGGCTACGGTACAAGGTTGCACAAGAGCTCGCAGCCGATACGCGGCAGTTTTCCTATCCTTCGGTTAATGCCAGCATTGCGAGCAATGCGGCGGCACTTGCTCAATCATTGAGCGAAATCAAGACCGACACGCTGCATTTGGTGGGGTATAGTTTGGGCGGATTGGTGATCTATAAATTGTTTGACGCGCCCAATATTGTGGCGTTACCTCCAGGCCGAATTGTATTGTTGGGATCACCTCTGCAAGGGAGCCAAGCGGCACAGAAACTTGCGCGCGTGCCCTTAGGCCGGAAAATGTTGGGCCAAAGCATCGATACTGACGGGTTAACCACTGGCAATCGCCGCTGGCGGGGCGCGCGTGATTTAGGGATTATTGCGGGCGACCTCGCCGTCGGGCTTGGACGCGTGATGGGCAATCTGCCGGGGCCCAATGATGGCACGGTGATGGTCGAAGAAACTAGGCTGGAAGGTGCTACCGATCATCGGATCTTGCGAGTTAGCCATTCGGGTATGTTATTTTCCGCGGAGGTCGCGCGGCAAACGGTGTTGTTTTTAACGACGGGGAGATTTGCCCGCTGATGCCAGACCTTACGCGCGGGAATTTTAAGCTTTTATACGATCAGTAGCGGGTATGGACCACAAGCGAGAATAGACAAGGCCATGGTATGGGGAGTTTTTGGGGTGTGGTGCTCGGTGCTTGGTGGCCGAGCTACGGCGGTTGGGGTAGCTATATTGGCGGTTTCTTAGGTTTCTTTGTCGGATTGACATTGCAGTTTTTGATCAAGCAACAAGTCACAGCCAGGCATGCAAATTTGCGCGAGCAGCCGATGGCGCAGGTACCGACACCGGCGTCTGTTAAACCGACACCGGAAGTGCACAACGTTTTGGCTCCTGCCAGTGCTGTAACTCCTGCCAGTACCGTGGTACATGCCAGCGCGGGTTCGAGCGCGGGTGCATCGCCGCCGCCTCAGTTTGTACCCTCCTATCAGCCGAGTCTCCCCTATGTAGCGTCCAGATCCACTCGGCCGAGCGGGCTTGCAAATCCGCAGTTGATCGAAACCCCCAATGTGCTCGACGCCGCATTTAAGGCCGTCAAAGATTGGCTCTTAGGTGGCAACACCGTAAGCGATTGGGTAACCACACCCTGTCGTAAGATTTCGATTCCTGTTGAGATGTCGCCTGATTTCAAATTCAGGAGAGCGATGTGTATACACCGGAAAAGCGTGCGGCGATGAGTGCGGTATGACTGACGCGCTGGCAAGGATGGCAGAGTACGCACGAGGCGAAGGATTTAACGCGGATGCAGCCTATCGTTGGAAGCGGATATTGCGCCGTAATGGTCAATGGGTTGATAGCGATGCAGCGACTGGCGCAGTCAAGTTAGCCAGGATTAAGAGGCCAAAGCCAGTGGTACGATTTGCACGCGTAGCGGTGAGCGGATTGGCGGGTGCCTCGATGCAGTTACGTGTGGTCTTGACTAACGGGCGACGAGCGGAACTTGATATCGGGAGCGTTGCTCACCTGGGGGAAGTGTTAGCGGTGCTAGAGCGAGCGGCATGATCCGACCGAGTTCGGCGGCGGTGGTGTATTTGTGCGTCAGCGCCACCGATATGCGCAAACAAGCCGCATCCTTGGCATTGCTGGTGGAACAAGGACTAAAGCGCGATATATTCGCTCCCGCGTTGTACGTGTTCAGCAATGCACGGCGAGATCGGATCCGGATTTTGTACTGGGAGCGCAACGGTCTGGTGCTGTGGTCAAAGCGCTTGGAGAGGCAGCGATTTATCTGGCCGCAG
>JAYVYN010000028.1:0-7202 GCA_043784265.1 Gammaproteobacteria bacterium
GCCTAACCTTGCGGCTGCAGAACGTTCCCTGGGATCAGGCGCTCGATATTGTGCTGCGCACCAAGGGTCTGGATAAGCGTCGTCAAGATAATGTCATCATCATCGGACCCACCGAGGAGTTGGCGGCCCGCGAGAAAGCAGAATTAGCAGCGCGCAAAGACCTTTTAGAGCTTTCGCCGACTCGTACAGAATTTATTCAGGCCAACTACGCCAAGGTGGTAGACCTGGCTAAGTTGATCAAATCTGGTAGTGGCAAGGATTCGATGTTATCCACGCGCGGTAGTTTGTCGATTGATGAACGTACCAATACTTTATTGGTTCAGGACACTGCCGATAAATTGGCTGACATTCGGCGCTTGGTACAAACATTGGATGTGCCGGTGAAACAGGTATTGATCGAAGCGCGTATCGTGATCGTGAATGATACCTTTGAGCGCGACTTAGGCGCGCGCTTTGGCGTCACCGCCGCGCAAAAGAATGGAAGTAATGGTGTGCTGGCAGTGACCGGAAATGGCGTGGGTGCCGATACAATGACGGGCTCCGCGATTACTAATTTAAAAGCGGGTGGTTCCCCATTTCCGATTCTCACGCCGGTACTTGCCAATCGATACCAAGTGAATCTTCCCGCTGCGACCTCTGCGGGAGCGATTGGTTTGTCCCTGTTAGCCGGTAGTCATTTGTTGGATTTAGAACTCTCGGCCGCCCAGACCGAAGGTCGAGGCGAAGTAATCTCGGCTCCGCGGGTTATCACCGCCAATCAAAAACAAGCCATTATTACGCAAGGTACAGAAATTCCTTATCAGGAGTCGGCCTCCAGCGGCGCAACCACCACGCAATTTAAAAAGGCGGTGTTGTCGCTAAAAGTAACACCGCTCATCACGCCCGACAACCGCGTGATCTTAGATTTGGATATCAGTAAGGATTCGGTGGGTCAGAATGTACAAAGCGCCACTGGCGGCAGCGTACCGTCCATCGATACTCGTCAAATCACCACCCAAGTGTTGGTCAACGATGGTCAGACGGTAGTGTTAGGCGGTGTACTTGAAACCACGAAGAACAAAGCGACCAAAAAAGTGCCGTTCCTAGGGGATATTCCGTTCCTGGGGCACTTATTCAAATCAACCGCCGATACCAACAACAAGAACGAGTTGTTGATATTCATCACGCCCAAAATCATGCGTGAAGGCTCGAATCTCTATTGATGGCTGGCGCAACACGCGTCGCACGAGGATTAGATTATGCATAGATTATCGATTATGGCTCTCACGGGCGCAGTGCTGTTGGCTGCTTGCGGCGGAAGTACGCTGACGAGCCCGACCAGCACAGGTACGGGGACTGGGACTGGCACGGGCACGGGCACAGGCGCCGGTACTTCGGGGGCGGCTGCCATAACGGCGACTACGAGTTCCCCATCCATTTTATCCGATGGCTCTTCAACTGCCACAATCACCGCACTGGTGCGCGATGCTTCAAATAATTTGATCGCTGGCATTCCGGTGAGTTTCTCTCCGACATCAGGGGGTGTTGCCGTAACCCAGGCAACTACTAGTACGTCGGGGGCCGCTCTGGCGACGCTATCGACTGCCGGAGACCCGTCTTTGCGCGCTATTACGGTTACTGTAAAGTCGGGTGGGAAGTCCGCAGTTGTTGTTGTGCAAGTGGTTGCCGGTACTTCGTCCACCAGCGTTCAAATGGGCAGTCCTGTGGGTGCGGGTTTCACGGCGGCAGTCATTGGAATTTCAAGTACGAGTCTATCAGCAGGAGGTAGTGCCAGTTTGACGGTTGCGTTGCAGCAATCTGACGGTACGCTGTACACACAACCTGCAATCGTAAATTTTAGCTCGACCTGTGCCGCACAAGGGTTAGCCACCATTTCTCCACCGGTAAGCACGACAACCGGAGTTGCAACTGCAACCTACGTGGCGAAAGGCTGCAGCGGGCCTGACACGATTACTGCAACGTCGACCATAGGATCCAATTCGCTATCCGCGACTGGCAAGTTGACGGTAGTAGCGGCTTCGGTCGGCTCTATTGTGTATAAGTCAGCGACTTACACGGTCATTGCGCTGAAAGGCAGTGGTTCGGTAAATCATCCGGAATCTTCCACGGTAATATTTCAAGTATTGGATCAATCGGGTGGCCCGTCCCCCGGAGCATCGGTTGGTTTTACCCTGGATACCGCGGTCGGTGGCATCAGTGTTGTTGCCGGACCGGTAACCAGTGACGCAAACGGAAACGTGCAGACTGTAGTGCAAGCTGGCACCGCCGCAACCTCCGTCAAGGTGACCGCAAAGATATTAAGTACTAATCCGGTGATTTCAACCCAATCGAATCAATTGTCGGTATCTACTGGCGTACCGACTCAGAACGCATTTTCCATGGCGGTTCTTTGCCCTAATGTTGAAGCCTGGAGAGTTGATGGTGTCAATGTGCCTGTGACCGTACGGCTAGCGGATCGGTTTAATAACCCCGTGGCAGACGGCACCGCCGTACAATTCAATACGGAGGGAGGGCATATTCAACCTCAATGCCAAACTACTACCACCGCCACTGAAAGTGGTGTCTGTACGGTCAATTGGACTAGTTCAAATCCAAGACCCACAGTCGGTGAGCCGCTTCAGGTTCCTGTCGGTAGCCCTAGCCGTGCCGGTCGTTCAACGTTGATCGCGACCGCTATCGGTGAAGAGTCGTTCATAGACGCTAACGGCAATGGGGCTTTTGACCCAGGCGAAACCTTCACGGATTTGGCGGAAAGATTTCGCGATGACAATAACAATGGCGTTTTCGACCCGTCCCTCGGCGAGTATTTTTACGACTTCAATAACAATGGAATCCGCGATTCTGCTGATGGCAAATTTAACGGTGTGTTGTGTAATGACCCTTCGCGTTGCGACGCGACTAAGACGTCGACCGGCATTTCCGGTAATTCATTGATCATTATGTCTGATAGCACCCCGTCAAACCTAAGTCCGCCGAACGGCACCGTGTTGGCTCCAGCAATTATCAGTCAAGGTTCAGTAACCTATTACTTTACGGTTGCTGATCTTAATAGTAATCCGATGGCTGCGGGAACCACGGTCACCGCTAGCGTGACGGGAACTGGCTTGACGATATCGCTGCCTGTCTCGAAGGCCTATAAGTATCCGTGCACTACTGACCCTATTAAATATGCGTTCACTGTTACAATAGACTCTGCAACAGCCAAACCCGGAAACGGTAGCTTACTCTTGGATATCGTATCGGCCGGTGGCATAGAATCGATCGCGAGCTATCAAATCCCTATTCAGTGACATTTCAGTTATAGCTCGCGGTCGACTATGATCGCGAGCCATGCTTTCCGCTAACAACATCTTTCTGATTGGCCCGATGGGTTCGGGCAAGTCGGCGGTTGGGCGGCATTTGGCGCGTTTGTTCCATTTCACTTTTCACGATAGTGACGTTGATATTGAGGCGCGGACGGGTGTTGATATTCCGTTTATATTTGAGAAAGAAGGCGAAGCAGGCTTTAGGCTAAGAGAGCGGGAGTCGATTGAGCGATTGACCTTGCTGGAGTCTGTGGTGCTGGCTACCGGTGGTGGAGCGGTCATTGATCCTCATAATCGCCAATTGCTCGCGGCGCGTGGCGTGGTGGTCTATTTAAGCACGTCGATTGAGCAGCAGATCGAGCGGACCCGGCATGGACGCAATCGTCCTTTGTTGAATGGTACTGATCCTGAGCAGAAACTTACGGAATTGATGCTATTCCGGGCAGGGTTATACGCTGAAATCGCTGATTTTACGGTCTCGACGGACAGTCGGAGGGTACAGCTAGTGGCCGAAGAGATTCAAGCCAAAATTGTGCAAGCACGCACCGCAACCTTCGTATAATCACTCGGGTGCACACTCTTCAGGTTGATGTCGGACATACGCGCTACCCCATAGCGATTGGTGCAGGCTTGCTTCGTGATCGCGAATGGTTGGCAACGCATATTCACGCCCATGATTTATTAGTGGTGACTAATACCGTGGTGGCCCCGCTTTACTTATCGGTTCTGCGTGCGCATTTGTCGGGCCGGGTGGCTGAGTGCATATTGCCCGATGGTGAGCCGTACAAGACTTTGCAAACAGTGGGATGGATATTTGACGCATTGGTTACGCATAAGATGAATCGCGATGCGGTGGTGTTGGCGTTAGGCGGTGGCGTGGTGGGTGATATGGCAGGTTTCGCTGCGGCGAGCTACCAGCGCGGGATAGGATTCATTCAAATTCCGACCACGCTATTAGCCCAAGTAGACTCCTCCGTCGGGGGTAAGACGGGCGTCAATCATTCGGGTGGTAAGAATTTAATTGGGGCTTTCCACCAACCCTTGGCGGTCATTGCGGATACCGAAACTCTAGCCACTTTGCCAGATCGCGAACTGCACGCTGGGCTTGCGGAAGTCATTAAGTATGGTTGTATTTGGGACCCGCTACTGTTTGATTGGTTGGACAATAACATGAGCCTATTGCTGGCGCGGAATACGGAAGCGTTGACCTATGCAATTGCACGCTCGTGTGAAATTAAGGCGACCGTGGTGGCGCAAGACGAGCGCGAGCATCATTTGCGGGCGATATTGAATTTTGGGCACACCTTCGGCCATGCCATTGAAGCGGCGACTGGTTACACAGAATATCTGCATGGTGAGGCTGTGGGCCTCGGTATGCTGATTGCAACCGATTTATCCTATCGCTTAGGGTTGGTGGAGGCCGTGACCTTGGATCGCGTCAGGACTATCCTGGAAAAAGCCCAATTGCCGACACAAGCGCCACGTATTGGCGCAGCGCGTGCGCTAGAGTGGATGAAAATGGATAAAAAAGTCTTAGCGGGAACGGTACGTTTAGTGCTGTTGGAAAAACTCGGGCGCGGTGTGGTGATCGGTCACTATGCCCCAGATGCTTTGGCCGCGACTTTAAGCGAGCATTTTTGAGTGACTGAACTTGCCCCTTATGCCGCACACGATGACCAATCGCGCGGTCGTCGATACCTTGAGCCTAAGCCGGGCTATCGCTCAGAATTCCAACGTGATCGCGACCGTATCGTGCATTCAACGGCGTTCCGCCGCTTGGTCTATAAGACTCAAGTGTTTGTTAATCACGAAGGTGATCTGTATAGAACCCGCCTGACTCACTCGTTGGAAGTCGCGCAAATCGCGCGTACCGTTGCGCGCGCGCTGCATCTTAACGAGGAGTTATCGGAGGCCATTTGTCTAGCGCATGATTTGGGTCACACGCCTTTTGGACATGCTGGCCAAGATGCATTGAATGAATGTATGGCTGATTTTGGGGGTTTTGAGCACAACCTGCAGTCGCTGCGCGTGGTGGACGAACTCGAGACGCAGTACGCTGATTTCGATGGTTTGAATTTAAGCTTTGAGTGTCGCGAAGGAATTCTTAAGCATTGTTCTCACGCAAACGCGCTGCGTTTGGGCGACGTGGGCGAGCGCTTTATCAGTCGACAACAGCCAGGCCTTGAGGCGCAATTGGCAAATTTTGCCGACGAAATTGCTTACAATAACCATGACATAGAAGACGGCATTCGGGCTGAATTAATCACTGTTGAGCAATTGTGCGCGGTGCCGTTGTTTCAGGGGCACCATGCTGAGGTGTGTGCACGCTATCCGAATCTTGAAGGACGGCGTTTGGTCTATGAAATCGTGCGACGGATGATCAATGACTTGGTCACTGATTTAATTGACTCATCCAGTGCCAACCTTAAAGCGCGGGCGCCGCAGTCTATGCTTGAGGTGCGAGCACACTCTGGACCTTTGATCGGATTTTCCGACGCCACCCGCGATGCGAATTGGGAGTTGAAGAAATTCTTGCGTGAACACGTCTATAAACACTATAAGGTGCAGCGCATGACCTCCAAGGCACGTCGGGTGGTGCGCGAGCTGTTTGATAGCTTTTTTGTGGGCCCAGGCTTGATGCCCGACGAGCATCGAGAAACGGCACTGCGCCAAGAAAAACTCTTAGGTCCTGCCGGGCGTGCGCGCGCAGTCGCGGATTATATTGCGGGTATGACTGATCGTTATGCCATTTTAGAACATCGTCGATTATTTGATCCGAGTGAAAGAACATGACCTCAGTGCTCAAGAACGATTTGTTGTTGCGGGCTTTGCTACGCGAGCCGGTGCCGCGGCGGCCGATTTGGTTGATGCGCCAAGCGGGTCGCTATCTTCCGGAATACCGCGCGACGCGGACGCGGGCGGGAAACTTTCTGGCGCTGTGTACTAATCCGCAGCTGGCCTGTGAAGTCACCTTGCAGCCCATCAATCGATATTCGTTGGATGCGGCGATATTATTTTCCGATATTCTCACTATTCCGCATGCCATGAATTTAGGCTTGGAATTCGAGGCCGGTGAGGGTCCAAAAATTGCACGTCCGGTACGTAGCTCCGCTGATATCGATAATTTAATAGTGCCCGATCCTGCCAAGGAACTGCGATATGTCATCGACGCGGTGGCGTTGATTCGCCGTGAGCTACAGGGACGCATGCCCCTAATTGGTTTCGCGGGTAGTCCTTGGACTGTAGGTACTTACATGGTCGAAGGCGGCGGGAGTAAAACCTTTGGCGCTATCAAGCGCATGATGTATGAGGCACCGCGCGAATTACATCGATTGATGGCTTTGCTGGCGAAGGCCACGATTCTGTATTTGAATGCGCAAATCGCTGCGGGCGCTCAGGCGGTGATGATATTCGACACCTGGGGGGGAATACTCACGCCGGCCCAGTACCGAGAATTCTCGCTGCACTATATGGCCGAGATCGTGGCGGGGTTAACGCGTGAGGCGCAAGGTCGTCGAGTGCCGAATATAGTGTTTACCAAGGGGGGCGGTGCTTGGCTTGCCGAAATCGCTGCGATTGGCTGTGACGCGGTAGGGGTGGATTGGACGACTGACCTTGCCACCGCTCGCCAGCTTGTTGATAACCGGGTGGCGCTGCAGGGCAATCTGGATCCTTCCGCACTGTTTGCACCGCCGGAAACTTTGCGCGCCGAGACGCTGCGAGTGCTGGCGAGCTTCGGTTCAGGGCCAGGACATGTGTTTAATTTAGGGCATGGTATTACACCGGATGTGGATCCGGAGCGCGTCGCGGTACTCGTCGAGACCGTGCAAAATTATAAAATTGTCGTCGGCCCTTAGCGGCGCGAGGCACGCGCCCGGAGGACGCTCGCCCAGCGCG
>JAYVYN010000029.1:0-11739 GCA_043784265.1 Gammaproteobacteria bacterium
GCAATGGTAGTCCCATGGCCGCAACTGAATCCAACAAGGGTTGCACTTGGATCCTAAGATCGTCGGGCATTGGTGCACGATGAGCCTTGTACTGATCAAATAGGTCATCCCTAAAGGTTCGACCGGGTGCGTCAAATACCACGGCAATTCGATCCGGTGATTCTTCTTTGATCAATTTGTTCAGCATGTTGAGCACGCCGAGCACCGCACCCGTAGGCTCACCCTGTGAATTATTGAGAAGCGGTAGTGCGTGAAAGGCTCTATATAGGTACGAAGAGCCGTCGACCAAAAGGAGTTTACGCATGAGGCCTTAGCCGCCGTCGGTGGGTGGCACTTTGGGTTGAATGGTCACGGGTATTTGCGTCTCAATTTTAGTCGCGGCTTGAGTGCCAGGTTTGACTAAAGCACCTTTTTGGCCGCATCCTGCCAGCAACAGACAGAGCACAAACATAGATATTACGGCAACGTAATGCATATTGTCTCAGTATAACCTGCGCTGTGAATTAACACCTGGTTTGGAACTTCATGACCTGTGAACGTGTCGAATGGCCATATTCACTTAATGGTCGGAGAAGCTATGAACAGACATTTACCAGCCGTACTCATCACTATAACGTTCAGTGTCAGCGGCGCGACTACGGCATTCGCATTCGATCCACTCGGTGTTTATATCGGTGGAGCCGTGGGTGAAGCTAATATAAAAAGTAACGAGAGTGTGTATGGCAACGCGCTGGCATTGAGCAAACATCATACCGCTTGGAAATTAGTCGCCGGGGTAAGGCCCATATCCCTAGTAGGTGCGGAATTCGAATACATCGATTTCGGGCAGGTTCAAGCAACTACTGATAACGGTATCGTGCAAGTCGCCTCCAATGCGCATCCAAAAGCCCAGGCGTTATTTGGCGTAGTGTATTTGCCACTCCCTTTGCCTATTGTGAATGTTTACGGGAAAGCGGGATTTGCCCGCTTGCAGTCAAGCGTCAACGCCTCGGCGAGCTGTACTCGCGGAATTGCGTGTCTATTACCGATAGGCTATGGGCCGGTTTCAACTAACCACACCGATAGTCGTCTAGCGTATGGCGTCGGTGTGCAGGCCAAATTTTCAAGCCTTGCCGCTCGACTGGAATACGAGCGTATCAGCGCCAACTCCGGCGATCCGGATCTATTTTCACTCGGGGTAAACTGGACTTTTTAACAACGGGTGTTAGCAACGAGTGCTAGCGACTCGTGACAATAGCCACCGGATTGGCTCCCGCGATAACGGTCGGTACGGGTAAGGGTGTGAGGGAGCCACTCGTCGCGTCGACCGCGAATTGAGAAATCAGACCCGGTATTGCTTGAGAACCGCGATTCGTTACGTAAGCAAAGTGGCGGGTGGGGTCAATAGCCAGTGAGCTCGGTCCAGCGACTCCGGTGTTTGTTACATCAGATAACATCAAAGTGCCATTCGTGTTGATGTGGTAGTGCCCTACGGTATTGGCATTACGATTGGTGACGTAGGCGTTAGTAGTGGTTGCGTCCACCGTGATGGAGCGCGGTGTTAGCCCTGTCGCGACCGTTGCCGGTACCAGGGCAGCGAGCAGTCCACCGACACCAATGCCGTATTGAGAAACTGTGTTGTCTTGCGAATTGGCGGTGTAGACGAAGCGGCCGGACGGGTCGACGACGATCCAATTGGGTTGCCCGCCAGAGGCGACAGGAGTGCTCAGTGGATTCAGTAATCCGTTCGTGACCGAGTATTGCGATACCGAATTGGAATTGTAGTTCGCCAGATAGGCGAGGGTGCCTGCTAGATTAAGGGCAATTGATGCAGGGCCCATTTCAGTGGGTGCGGTGGGAGCAGCAGTGACCGGAGCAAGTGAGCCGGTTGTGCCTATGGTGTATTGAGAAATTCCGCCGGGGCCACCGGCACCATAATTTGCAACATACGCAAACCCGCCGTTTGGATTAACCGCAATGTCGTTCGGTCCATTGCCGGTGGCAATTGCTGAAGGCGTCATGGGCGCGAGCGAGCCGTCCGAATTGATAAAAAATTGCGAGACGGTCCCCGCACTATTGCCCGGAATGACAAAATTTGCGGCATAGAGGTACTTTCCGCTGGTATCGATAGTTAAGGAATAAGGATTAAATCCGGTGGGTAAACTCGCGGGACTCATTGCAATGAGTGACCCATCAGCACTGATGATGTACTGAGATAGGGTGCCCGCAGCTGGCGTTGAACGGTCTGTAAAATTGACCGCATACGCAAAGTTGGCGACCGTCAACATGACGGTATTAGAGGTGACGGCCCCAGACTTCGCGGTAATCCCGGTTGTGCCAATCGCGATGCCGGTTGCAATTCCCGAGGCGTCAATCGTTGCAATGGTCGTGGTAGCGGAGTTCCAGGTGGCGGTCGCGGTAATATCTTTTGTGGTGCCGTCCGAATAGGTGGCTATTGCAACAAAGGGTTGGGTGCGCTTCACGCCCACAATGGGATTGGCGGGCGTGACAACTATGGACACGACTTGAACGGGTGTTAGAACGGTAAGATTCGCCGTTCCTTTTATGCCGGTGAGCGACGCTGTGATTACGGTAGCCCCGGCCGTCACGGCCGTTGCAAGACCCGGCTGTACAAGTGCGTTATTAATAGACGCTACGCTGGTATTCGAGGAGGACCACCCGACGACATTAGTTAAATCCTGACGTGTTCCATCGTTGTAAATTCCTGTGGCGGTAAATTGCTGCGTTGCCCCGACGGTAATCGTAGCATTCGGCGGCAATACCAATATTGCGTTAAGCGTGGGCGGCGGCAGAGGAGGCGTGATAGCAGAATAAGAATTACTCGAGTATCCGCAGCTCGACAATAGCGTTCCGAGACACAACAAGAATATTGCAGGTGCCCAAATTGAGAGAAATCGATTTGTACATTCGCTGTGCATGTCGTGAATGTTGGCACATACTGTGGCCTAATGCACAAAAAAGCGGGCCCAAATGGGCCCGCAGTTAACACTGTGTAAATTATTTAATTTAAATCATTTAACCTAATACAGCGCAAAATCACTGGGGTTGTTTATTCCCCATGGGCTGCTTTGGGACTACCGGCATCGTCGCATTAGGCGTAGATGCTGGTGCTTTGACGCTCAACAAGTCCACATCAAATATCAACAAGGAACCTCCGGGTATGCCGGGTTTTGGGCTGTTGTCATAGGCGAGTTCAGGCGATATGTATAGTTTCCATTTCGCACCGGGCTTCATCAGAACCAATGCTTCCTGCCAGCCTTTGATCACGCCATTGACCGGAAAACTGACGGGCGCTCCGTTTTTAAACGAACTATCAAACTCCGAACCATCAATCAGCTTGCCACGATAATTAACCGAGACCTCATCGGTGGGTTTTGGCGACGCAGCTTTTTCATCGCCTGCATTAATGACTTTATATTGCAAACCCGAGACGGTCGTTTGCACCCCTTTTTCATGGGCATTACGTGCCAAAAATTCTGCCGCAGCGGTTTTGTTGTGCTTGACACCGTCTTCCATCGCGACTTTTACAAAATTTTGTAATTGTTGCTGATCGGTAGGCGCCATTTTTTTGCCGTGTAGACCGTCCTTTAAGCCACGGTTTACGGCTTCGGGAGAGATTTTATCGCCGATGCCCATGCGACCCATTTGTTCGCCAAAATTAACGCCGAATAAATAACTACTTTGATCATTAGAAAGCGGCGCAGGAGTCGGAGCGGCTGTTGCCGAGGAGTTAGCGGTGGGGGTTTGCGCATTCAACAGGGGTGCCATCGCCAGTAGCGCTAAAAAGGGGTAGGAGTTTTTCAGTAGATTCATAGTTTTGCATCTTTAAGGTTAGGTAAGCCAACCCAAACAATACGCCTGTTTCCAGGGTAATTGCTAGGGGGGCAGCCCCTAGAGGCTGCCTCCCTAGGGGCGATCACAAGAACCACATCGAGGGCTCTTATGGCCTAGCGCAGTTTTGCGGCAATGCGTCGATAGGCCTCGCGAAAAGGAATGCCTTCGGTTGCCACCAGGGCATTTGCAGCGGCGGCGGCGTGTATGTTGGGATCTAAATTTATGTTCTTAGGCTCAAAGCGTACGCCGGCCAATGCGCTGGGTAATAAGTCTAGTGTTTCAAGACACGAATCGATGGCGCGAAATAATGGTGGTTTAATAAGCTGTAGGTCGCGGTGGTAACCGGAGGTAAGTTTTTGGGTAATACCCAGCACTTCGTTGAGTGCCGCACAGGCTACCGCGCTGCGTCCACGTACCAGCTCAAACACATCTGGATTGCGCTTCTGGGGCATGATGGATGAGCCCGTCGTGAATTCTTCCGGCAAATTTACGAAGCTAAATTCCCATGTGTAGAAAAGCAGCAAATCGGCTGCGAGCCGCCCGGTATCCTGCGTTAAAAGGGTAATTTCGAACAGCAATTGTGCCTCGGCCTTGCCGCGCGACAATTGTACGGCGGTGACCGGTTCGTGATTGACCTCAAAATTTAGTTTTTGGCGAGTGGCTTCACGGTTGATATCAAGATTCGGTGTGCCGTAGCCAGCGGCCGACCCTAGGGGATTCTTAAGTATACGACGCGCGCAATGTTCAAGCCCGGTGGCGTCATCGCGTATTTCGGCCGCAAATCCTGCGGCCCAAAGCGCAACAGTACTCGGCATGGCTTGCTGCATGTGAGTATAGCCAGGTAAAACAATGGCACCTTCACGCGCGGACAACGCATCCAGCGCGTCCGCAACGCTAAGCGCGCCTTCTCGTAAGGTCTGGCTCGTCGCATGCAGATATAGCCGTAGCGCGGCCAGCACTTGGTCATTTCTCGATCGACCGGCATGCAGTCTTTCCCCGGTGGACCCAATTCGAGCGGTGAGTAAATTCTCAATAGCGGTTTGGCTGTCCTCGTTTTCTAAGGACACGCGCCACTTGCCATCGCGGTGCTCCTTGCCGATGGCATTGAGTGCGTCCGTTACGGTTGACAGGTCGGTGGTTGTCAACAGTCCTTGTTCGCTAAGCATCTCGGCGTGGGCGATAGATGCCGCAATATCATATTGCACTAAGCGATTGTCGAGAAAGTGATCATCTCCGGCAGTGAATGCCAGCACTCGCGCATTAAGTGGCACGCCTTTTTCCCAAAGTCGGGTCATGCGGGCGTGCCTTGTTGTTCGGCGGGGCTGAGGGCATGCAAGTCGGCGACTACTAAGGAGCCGGTGCCTTCGTTAGTAAAAATCTCGGCAAGCAAACTGTCCGCCGAATGGTAGGAAATTACATGCACTCGGCGCACTCCGCCACGAATCGCATTTTCTATCGCCTCGGCTTTTGGCAGCATCCCTCCTTTTAAACAGCCTTGATCGCGCAGTCGCTGCAAACCGTGAATATCCGTATACGAAATCACTGAGCTCGGGTCAGTCGAGTCTTCCAGAATGCCAGGTGCACCCGTGCAAAGTACTAATTTTTCTGCTGCAAGAGCACCCCCAATCGCTGCTGCCACCGTATCGGCATTGATGTTGAGCAGCGTGCCGTGCGAATCCGCCGATAGCGGGCTTACTACGGGCATCAAACCATTGGCCAATAATTTATCAAGCACTGCGGTATTCACCGAGTCAATATCGCCGACCAAACCATAGTCGACCGTCTCGATGGAGCCTGGCACCGGTATAGGTGGACGTTTGTGCGCGCGAATGAGCCCCGCATCGACCCCACACAAACCAATAGCCTCGATATCGAGTTCACGGCAAATGGCTAAAATGCGGGTATTGATCAAGCCGTTGAGGACCATGGCCGCAACATCGATCGACTTCTGATCGGTAACCCGTCGACCATTAATTATTTTCGTTTCGATCCCAAGCGAGGCCTGAACGGTATCAAGTTGTGGTCCACCGCCATGCACTAGAACGGTTTTAATGCCGACCTGATGCAGGATAGCGACTTGTTCAATCAAACTACGAGTCGAGGCATGGTCGTTAAATACCGCACCACCCACCTTGATGACAAATACCTTGCCTTTGTACATGCGAATATAGGGTGCCGCGCTTTTGAGCGCACGTACGGCTACCGCAGGATCAGGTCGTTTCAAAGCCATCAATATCTCCCAGGTGAATCACGCCAACATGCGATGCAGTATCGCCATCTGCACCACTAATCGATTAAAGGCCTGTTGTTGCACGACCGCGCGGGGGCCATCTAGCACTTCGTCAGCCACCGCAACATTGCGTCGTACCGGTAAGCAATGCATGAGTTTGGCATCGGCTAACGCATTGGCAAACCAACTCTCGCGCACGCACCAGTCTTGCAATTCCGTTCTGAGTTTGGCGTCGGCGTCCGGTGCGCCGTAATGGGTCGTGGAACTCCACTCTTTGGCGTACAGCACATGCGCTCGCTTCAGTGCAAAAACCCGATCGCTGGTCTCAGTGACTGCGCCACCTGAAGAGCTTGCCGCAGCTCGCGCTTTATCCATGACGGTGGGGGGCAATGCGAATCCCTCGGGGCGCAATACTACTATCTCCATGCCGCGCATGGCTGCCATGTGCAGTGTGGCGGACGGTACCGCGAGCGGTAGGGCTTTAGGGTGGTAGACCCAGCTTAAAACGAATTTCCCTCGGGTAGGAATTTTTAACTCATCTAGAGTTCGCCAATCGCACAGCGCTTGGCACGGATGATTCATGGCCGATTCCAAATTAATCAGCGGCTTGTCGCACAATTGATCAATGATGGCAAATAGCGGCTCGCGTAAATCATCCACCAAATCTTTTCCTTCTGCAAATGCTCTTACCCCGAGAACATCACAATACGAGGCAAGCACCGGTAGCGCCTCGCGAATATGTTCCGCGGCTGTGCCGTTCATGACGACGTTGTTGTGTGTCTCCAATCCCCAGGTGCCTTGACCGGGGGTGATAACGAACGAGTTACCCCCTAAACGCGCCATACCCGATTGGAATGAGGCCAGCGTGCGTAGCGAAGGATTGAAGAACAATAGTCCTAAGACTTTACCGATTAATGCACGGGGTTCAGGCTTATGCTGGAGTCTTTGCGCAAGCGCCAAAAGATCGAGAACTTGAGCACGTTCAAAATCGGCCAAATCTAAAAAACGCCTCATACGCTTAGGTCCAGCCCGGCGCGGTGGCGGTCAGTCCACTATGCTCGGGAAGGTCTAGCAGTCGATTCATCCATTGAATAGCACCGCCCGCAGCACCTTTGTTGAGATTATCGATCACGGCAGTTACCGCAATTGTATGGTTATCGGTGGTCGCGCTCAGGTGAGAAAAATTACTACTAACGACGTCTTTAATTCGAGGCGCTGTAGCACCGATTTTTACAAAAAAACATTCCCGATAGTAGTTTTCTAAGGCATGTTGAGCGTCGGCGCTAGAGATTGATTTTTTTAATGTGGCCATGACCGTGACATGAATGCCACGTGAAAAGGGTCCTGAATGCGGTACAAAATTAAATTCTGCGTCAACGCCAGTAGCGGCCTTCGCGCAAGCGATGATTTCTGGTACATGACGGTGGGCAAGAGCATTGTACGAATATAGATCGCTATGCCGCAGCGGATGGTGGGTGCTGTCAGTGGGCTTTCGTCCCGAACCGGTGCTACCGGTAATGCCGCTAATAAAAAACCGCGTGTCGGTTAATTTTAGCGCCAAGAGCGGCACACTCGCGAGCAATATGGCGGTGGCAAAACAACCTGGATGCGCGACATGCGGGGTCGGTGAGCGAACCAGATGCTCAGGTAAAGCGCACGTGAAACTCGCAATCCGCCCCGGCGCAGCGTGAGTATGCGGGTACACCGCCTCATATGCAGCAGCGCTTCGATAACGGAAATCGGCCGAAATGTCCACGCAATGCGCGCGCACTTTTGATTGCTCGGCAATGCTTAGTAAATGATCGACTCGACTCGCCGATGCACCATGCGGGGCCGCTGAAAATAGCGCGCAGAGTGATTGAGCGCGTAGCGTTGTCTCAACGACTTTAAGACTCGCGAATTGCACGGTCGGGTAGACGCTTAAGAGGTGCGGGAAAGCGACGCCGACCAAAGTGTCTGGTTGACTGTCGGAGAGTACAACGGCGAGCTTCATGCGGGGGTGCCCCGCGATTAGACGCAATAGTTCGCCGGCTACGTAACCGGTACCGCCTAATACAATTGCCGGAATTGGTGCGGGCGGGGCAGACGAGTCGGTCATCCGGCCATCACTTTAGGCTCGCGAACATTACGCAACTTAAGTTGTGCGATGAGATGATCACCTAAATCTGCTGGATGACTGATTGCATTGAACGCGGCGACGCTCATTTGATCCTGAATGATTTCGACACCGACTTGATTGTCTGTCGCAGGGCCGGTAACTGCGGCGGGTTCAATACCAAATCGTTCGCGCAGCAGCTTTACACCCCCCCAGGCCGCGACCGGGTCATTGGCTGATAGGACCACGGAATTGAGCGCTGCTTTGATGTCGGGTTGGCGCAGAATTGACTCGACGCCGTAGGTGCCTAGGAGGCCATCGCCTAGCTCGAACACAATGACATCTGGTTTGCCGCTGGCCATTTCAGTGAGCATGACGCGCGTCAATGCGGGCCCGCATTTCGCGGTGGTCGTGACGATTCCCAGATCTGTGAATATCATGGTGCGGCGCGCACCTGAATCTTCAAATGCGAGAATATCCCGACGCAGCGACACGCCCGTGGCTTTAAAAGCATCCACGGTGAGTCCGCGATGACGCATACGCGCAATGATGGCGGAGGCAGCCGCCGTTTTGCCGGCTTCCATGCAGGTGCCAGCCAGTGCCACCACCGGCACACCACGAGTATCGAGCGTCGCGTTGTAGTCTAAAGTTTTATAACCGATTTTAGCGGCAACACCGATGCGTTCGCCCAGATACGGGAAGGTTAAAACTGCCCCTAATACCTTGCAGTCGAATGGTTTTCCCTTGTCTTGAGTCGCTGAGTCACAGATTCCCAGCACGCCGCCGATGTTTAGCATCTGGATGATATCGCCTGGTGCGAGACTGGCGGGAATATGACCGGAGTAACCAAAGAGTGCTTTACGATGCCCCAAAGCGCCTACCACAATATCGCCGCGCGCAACCTTCGCCATACGCCCGCTGGTCAGTTCCAATGTGTTGTAGTTAGACTTGTTGTTTAATACTTCCACCACAATGACGACCCCTTCGTCACACACAATTTCGGGGGCAATACGAATCTCGTGCGATAAAGCGCAGGCTTGGGTGACCGAGGCAATTTTGTCGACGAAAACTGTGCGCATCCCGCTCATGATGATTTAAAACTCCGTCCGCACAGCGCCTGCGCGAGTATAAAAAATTCCCGTTAGGGCCAGCATTTTCGAATAACCCAGAGCGTCCGTGGCGGTCCATTCACCGGCCGCCTCGCCGTATACGCCTCTAGAGGCTGCCATTAGGGAGTAAGGGGAGGTGACCCCTTCAACGAACAGCGAACCCGGTCGGAATAGCAAATGCACTTCACCGGTTACGCGAGCTTGTGATGAGAGCAGTAAGGCTTCGATATCGCGACACACGGGATCTAAATGTTGGCCTTCATGGACCAGGTCACCGTAACTTTGCGCCACGGATTCTTTAATACGTGCCTGCTTACCCGTTAGGACGAGTTTTTCAAGCTCGCGGTGCGCGGTGAGTAACACCTCGGCGGCAGGTGCTTCAAAAGCGACCCGGCCCTTGGTGCCGATGACGGTATCGCCTAAATGAATGCCTCGTCCAATGCCAAAAAGACCCGCGACCGATTCTAGTTGCTCAATGATACTCACGGCGGATAAATGCGTGCCGTCTAACGCTACGGGTACCCCGGCTTGGAATCCGATGCAATGTCGCTCGGCCGCTTTAGGATTGGAGAATGCTTCTGAGGACAGTACCCAGGCACTCTCAGGGATACTCCCCTGTGAGGTCAGAGTTTCCTTGCCACCGATGGTGACGCCCCACAAGCCACGATTCACCGAATAGGCGCCGCCGTAAGGTGGTATCGGCAGGTGATGCTCTTGCAGATACTGAAGTTGTTGCGGGCGTTTAAAAGCGCGGTCGCGTACCGGTGCAATTATTTCTAAATCCGGCGCTAAGGTGCGTAGCGCCACCTCAAAGCGAACCTGGTCGTTGCCCGCTGCCGTACAGCCGTGAGCTACCCGCTGGATTTTAAGCTTGAGCGCCATTTGCGCGATGCTTTGTGCCTGTAGGACTCGCTCGGCTCCCACACATAGTGGATACACCGCGCCGCGGCGCACATTGCCCATGATCAGAAATTTGAGCACTTGCTCGAAATAGGCGGCGCGTGCATCGATAATATGATGTTCGATGGCGCCTAGTTTTAAGGCGCGTTCTTTAAGCGATGCGGCGGCGGCCTCATCTATTCCACCCGTATTAATGGTGACAGTGATCACGGGACATTGATAAGTGTCCTTAAGCCAGGGCACACAGAATGAGGTATCTAGGCCGCCGGAGAAGGCCAGGAGAATGGGTTGTAAGTCGGCAGAGACGGAGTTGTTCATTGCGATTCGCGAAATTAGGGTCAATGGTTCGAAAATGAAGTGTCTAGCTCGAAAATGGCGCGCAACCGCTCGCCGAGTTTTTGTTGCTCGCGCCCGTCGCGAGTGGCAATAAAAATAGTGTCGTCACCGGAAATAGTGCCGATTACTTCCGGCCATCTTGCGGTGTCGATCGCAACCGCCACGCTTTGTGCCGAGCCAATCGTCGTTTTAAGCACGGTCAGATTGGTGCCGGCGGTCAGAATGACGCTTACAAATTGCTTGAGGGCTGAGAAATCGTTTTTGATATTAAAGTGCTCGTCCGGCATCACATAACGATCGCCTTGTTTCGCGACACCAAGCTCGCGTAAATCTCGACTGACGCTCGACTGCGTGGCGATGAACCCCTCTTTTTGTAATAAAGCTACTAATTCTGATTGTCGTCCGACCTCGCGCTCACGAATTAGCTTGGCAAGCATCGAGCGACGTAAGTCGCTGGTGTGATCGATCGGAGTTTTCACAACGGGCGTGTTTCTCATGGAGTTTTAGGAGGTCTGCATAAATTCTCATTAATTATGCATAAAAATTCAAACACAGTCAACGGCTGGACGTCAATAGCCGGCGCAAAAGACAAGCGACTTCGCGGTTGGGAATGCGTAACCTAACGCTATGCTTGAAACTATTGAGATTGAGACAGCGCCACAACCGACCGCGGCGATTATTTGGTTGCACGGATTGGGGGCTGACGGGCATGATTTTGAGCCCATCGTTCCGGAAATCGTGGGGCCGCGTGAACGTGCCTGGCGCTTTATTTTTCCGAATGCGCCGATTCGTCCGGTGACAGTCAATGGCGGTATGCCGATGCGTGCTTGGTATGATATTGATGCGTTGGGTCGTGGCAGCGCTGAGGATGTGGCAGGTTTCCGGGATTCGGCGTTCCAGGTGCAGGAGTTAATTGCACGTGAAGGCGGGCGCGGAGTTGTCCCCGAACGCATCGTCGTCGCAGGATTTTCTCAAGGCGGCGCAGTGTCGCTTTATGCGGTACCGCGCTTGGGCCAGCCACTGGCGGGGGTGATGGTGCTGTCCGCCTATTTGCCGCTGGAAAATGTCTTTAAGAGCGAGCGTCGCACCGCGAACGACGCGACCCCGATTTTCATGGCGCATGGCCGTGCTGATCCGGTGATACCGATGGCATTGGGTAGCCAGTCGCGTGATTTCCTTAAGTCAGTAGGCTATCGCGTCGAATGGCACGAATATCCGATGGCTCACTCCGTATG
>JAYVYN010000030.1:0-22920 GCA_043784265.1 Gammaproteobacteria bacterium
TAAAGATTCACTTGGGGAAGACGGCGGACTGGGTTGCAATCACCGACGATGCGGTATGGGTAGGCACCACGGGGCCCAACGGTGTTGCCCAGATTGATCCGCGCACTAATGCGCTCAGCGCAGCAGTCATGCTCCCCGGCAAGCCGTGCGCCGGCCTTGCCGTAGGATTTGGCGGACTGTGGGTACCGCTATGCGCCAAACCCAATGCGTTGGCTCGTGTTGATCTGCGCACGCGCGCGGTGACCCTGGTAGCGGGCGTCGGTCCCGCGGACCGTGAGGGCGGAATTACCGCGAGCCATGACAGCGTCTGGCTGCTCATTGACGACCGCGCGACACTGGCACGAATCGACCCCGCGACCGGTCGCATTCGTCAGAAGATCATAGTGCCTTCTGGATCACTCAATCCGCTTTATAGTGAGGGCCTGATCTGGGTTACCCGCGCGGCGAGTGATGGGGTAACTGTTGTCAGCGCCGATTCTGGCGCGCTCGTCGGGACGGTCCCCAGCGGCCCCAAGCCGCGATTTCTTGCCGCTGGCGCAGGATTCGTCTGGACTCTCAATCAGGGCGATGGAACGCTGACACGAATCAATGTGCAGGCCAGGAGCGCGGCAGGATTTACAGCACTGCATACTCCGGGCCACGGTGGGGACATCAAGTTCGAGCACGGTGTTGTCTGGACCAGCATGATCAAAACTCCGCTTTCCGCTACCGACGCAAGAACCGGCAAGGTCTTGTGCCAATGGACTGGGGCCGGTGGCGACTCACTCGGCGTCAGCCGTGATGCAATCTGGCTCACGGACTATGATGCAGGCGACGTATATCGATTCGATCTTAACGACACTTTGCGTCACTGCGCTAGTGTTCCGACCCCTAGGTCCGCGCCGTCGACCACTGGTCAGAACCTGACTACGCCTTCTCCCCCACATTTAACTCCGCAATTTTAAACGCCACCCCGCACTCCCCTATCCCGCAATGCCCGTTAGGATTCTTCGCCAAATACTGCGGGTGATAGTCGGCGCTGAAACATATTCCGACACGAACATCGAGCAGTTACATGACCGTGGCCACGGCATCGGTAGACTTTCGGTAAACGTTGACGTCGATCCACCGGTAGACCGAACCTCTTTTCAATCAGGCCAATGAACGATTTCGACTCGAATCCACTAGTCGTGCCGGGCAGCTTTTGGCTGACCGGGTATGACGAGGCGTGTAGCATGCGTTCGTTATTTCCGGAGATCATCAAAATGAACAAAGTCGCCGCGCTAAGCTGGTCGTTGCTATTATTATTTTTTTGCGCTGCCGGTTTCGGGCAGGATGCCATAAAATATGGCCTGAAGCATTTGACGGTCCTTGCCGAAGACCAGAAAGTGAGGGTGTTACGGTACGCGCCGTCCAAGGGAGACAAGACTCCGATGCATTCCCACCCATCGGTCGTGGTCTATGTGCTCAAAGGGGGCAGGGTCAAATATACGATGCCTGACGGCAGTACAAAGGTTGCCGAATTGAAAACCGGTGAGGCCTTAATACGGCCGCCGGTCACGCATTCAGATGAAGCGCTTGATGATGTGGAAGCACTCTTGGTAGAAATCAAGCAGTAGGTATCATCATGAATTTGGGCTCGGCGTCGGACGCCTTCGGTTCGACGGCACCGATCCAGAAGTCCGCCGACGGAACTCTTACGCCTGCTCCCCGACTTGTAACTCCGCGAGTTTAAAGGGAACCCCGCATCCCCCAATGCCGCAATACCCATTCGGATTCTTCGCGAGGTATTGCTGATGATAATCCTCCGCATAATAAAATGCGGGCGCAGGAATAATTTCGGTCGTGATCGCTGGTAACCCCGCGCGCGCCAACGCCGCGCCGTACACCACCCGCGAAGCTTCCGCTGCGATTTGCTGTTCCGTACCGTGAGTATAAATGCCCGAGCGATACTGAGTACCGACATCATTCCCCTGACGCATACCCTGGGTCGGATCGTGAGACTCCCAGAAAACCTGAAGCAAATCGGCGTAGCTCAATATAGACGGGTCAAATACCACCTGCACCACTTCGTTGTGCCCGGTTCGACCCGTACACACTTCGTCGTAAGTCGGGTTCAGCGTGAACCCGGCGCAGTATCCCGCTGACGTTGAGTACACGCCGTGTGTTTGCCAAAACTTTCTCTCGGCTCCCCAAAAACAACCCAAGCCAAAAATCGCAATTTCCAGGCCTGCGGGGAAAGGCGCAACCACCGCACGTCCCGACACAAAATGTCGGGGGGATACACTTAACGGTTCGTCATGACCGCGCGGCGCCATATCAGCGGTCGGCATTACTGGAGTTCTTTTAAATAATGACATGCGCCTAGTGTGTAACCGCGCGCGCCAAGAGGCAAGTCGAGACTTAAGGCTTAGGCGGACTTGATGCCGGTGCGGGTACCGGCGCCGCTGCAGAAACAGGCGACTCAGCGGGTTCAACCGGCACCACCGGCAAGCTGTACCCATCGACTTTCGGATGGGTATCCATTTGGTGGTTACGCGCCTCAGAGACCCTAAGCTGCTCGCGCACCCGCTCGAAGTCTTCAGCGTGTTTCTTCTCCTCGCCCAGCTCATTGACTTTAGCCAAACGTTCAATTGCGACCCGCGCATTAATACAATCCGGATCAGAATTCATTTTTGACGGTGTACGGCTGCATTTCAACAGAATGCCGTCTAGCACCACTCGATCATCCATCATGTCGCCAACGGTCACAGGAGCCTCGTGTTTGGGTCCGCATGCAACCAGAGCCAAGGTCAACACCTGTAACGACCCACAAACAACTAGGAATTTAAACGAATTGTGCATAATGGTTTCCTCCCAGAATGATACCGAATTGCGATAGTCTTGCAGTGGCAATGCCCGTGATACAGTTCACGGTTATGAATTATATTGTTTGCGTTTGACCGCGCCCTGCGGCCTGTGTACCGTCCTTACCTATGTCCAAACCTAAAGCTGAGCAAGCAACCAAACCCGATTTTGAAACGGCCATGCAGGAACTTGAGGCCTTGGTAGAACGTCTGGAAACCGGCGATTTGCCTCTGGAGGAGTCCCTCGCCGCTTTTGAGCGCGGTGTGATATTGACGCGAAGTTGCCAAACGGCGCTTAAGGAAGCCGAACAAAAGGTCGAGATTTTAATGAAGAAGGCTGGCGATGCTGCCATCACCGACTTCGATCCTGCCAAGCCGCAATGAATGCCGGTATTGACGCCACCCTGCGTGGCTATCAATCGCGCATTGAAACGGTCCTAAAAGCTTCGCTGCCGGCCGCTGATCAAGTACCGCAAAGATTGCATGCAGCCCAACGCTATTCAGTCTTGGGCGGTGGTAAGCGTTTGCGGCCCTTGTTGGTGTATTGCACCGGAGCCGCTCTTGGCGTGCCCATTGCTCGGTTAGATGCGCCTGCGGCGGCGGTTGAGCTTATTCATGCCTATTCGTTGGTTCACGACGACTTACCTGCCATGGACAACGACGATATGCGTCGTGGACGGCCCACGACCCACCGCGCATTTGATGAAGCCACCGCCATATTGGCCGGCGACGCGCTTCAGGTCCTAGCGTTTTCTTTATTGGCCCAAGATCAAGCCTTTGGGTTAAGCCCCGCCTCACGCCTAAAAATGATTCAAATCTTGGCGGATGCGAGCGGCACCCACGGCATGGCGGGCGGCCAAGCGCTCGATCTGGCCGCGGTAGGTCGTCGACTGGATATTAATGAATTAGAGGTTATGCACCGCCTCAAAACCGGCGCCTTAATTCGCGCCAGCGTCCTCATTGCCGCTACTTGCGCCCCCGACCTTACAGCCCCTCAGTGGCAGGCTTTGGACCTTTATTCCCAAGATATCGGACTCGCCTTTCAAATTCAGGATGATATTTTGGATGTGGAGGGCAACCCGCAAGACTTAGGCAAAAACACCGGGGCTGATGCCGCGCGCGCCAAACCCACCTACCCGAGCATTCTAGGGCTCAAAGCCGCTAAGGAGCACGCTCAAGCGCTGAAAACGCGGGCCTGTGGACGATTAGAGCCACTCGGCCGCGGGGCGGAGATATTGGCCTGGCTAGCGAGTTTCGTGGTTGATCGTCGAGTTTAGCCGCCGAGCGTCGAGTTTAGGCACGGCGCACTGTAAACTTGTGACCATGACCCTCGCCGACGATTTCCCCCTGCTTTTCGGTATCGAAACCCCCGCGGATATACGCAAGCTGGCGCGTTCGGACTTGGGCGCGCTTGCCGATGAACTACGTCGCTTTCTAATTGCAACCGTCAGTCGCAAGGGCGGGCATTTTGCAGCCGGCCTAGGGACGGTCGAGCTCACTGTCGCATTGCATGCGATTTTCGATACGCCCCATGATCGCCTGGTGTGGGATGTGGGACATCAGGCGTACCCCCACAAAGTCCTCACCGGTCGCCGCGATCAGCTTCACACCATCAAGCAGCACGGCGGGCTAACACCCTTTCCGACCCGCGCAGAAAGTGAATTCGATACCTTTGGGGTCGGCCATTCCAGTACCTCAATCAGCGCCGCTTTAGGGATGGCCATAGCCTCGGCAGCCAAGGGTGAGCGTCGGCGCGCAGTCGCAATTATCGGTGATGGATCAATGACGGCTGGCATGGCCTTCGAAGCGCTCAATCATGCTGGCAGCTTGGATGTTGACCTACTGGTGATTTTGAACGACAACGATATGTCGATCTCCGGTAGCGTCGGAGCGATGTCTAATTATTTCGCGCGCGTACTATCCGGTAAGGTCTACGCCACCCTACGTGCCGGGGGGAAAAAAGTCTTGCGCCGCATGCCCACGGTATGGGAGCTTGCGCGCCGCTCCGAATCGCATATGAAGGGCATGGTACTCCCCGGCACGGTGTTCGAAGAAATGGGCTTAAACTATATTGGCCCAATCGATGGGCATGATCTGCCAGCGTTGTTAAAGACCTTGGAAAACATGCGCGACCTGCGCGGCCCGCAATTGCTGCATGTGGTCACCCGCAAAGGCAAAGGTTATGCGCCCGCCGAGGCCGACCCCATTAAATGGCATGGTCCGGGTCCTTTCGACGCTGCGAGTGCCACCATTTTTAAAGAAAAGGCCAGTGGTCCCACTTACTCGCAAATCTTTGGCGCATGGATTTGCGATATGGCAACGCGAGACTCGACTATTATGGCGGTGACTCCCGCCATGCGGGAAGGTTCAGGACTGGTTGAGTTTGAAAAGAAATTTGCCGATCGCTATTTCGACGTCGGCATTGCCGAACAACACGCAATTACTTTTGCGGCGGGGCTAGCCTGCGAAGGGGCCAAACCTATAGTCGCCATTTATTCATCGTTCTTGCAACGCGGCTACGATCAATTGATCCACGATGTAGCGCTGCAAAATCTGCCCGTCGTATTCGCCATCGATCGGGCGGGGCTAGTCGGCGGTGATGGAGCAACGCATCAGGGCAGCTATGACCTCAGTTTTCTGCGCTGCATCCCCAATATGGTAATCATGGCCCCAAGCAATGAGGATGAATGCCGCCAAATGTTATTCACAGCGACCACGCTGCAAACACCGGCCGCAGTTCGCTATCCGCGCGGCACGGGACCAGGTGTCGCGGCGCAGGAACAAATGCACCCCCTACCCTTGGGTCGCGGTATTATTGTGCGTGAAGGCCGTAGTGGCCTTGCGCTGCTAGCTTTCGGTAGCATGCTCGCCAACGCGCAACGTCTTGGCGATGAATTCGACGCCACGGTCATCAACATGCGCTTCGTAAAGCCGCTGGATATTGGCCTCATTGAGCGCATATCGAGCAAGCATGCCTACCTAGTAACCCTAGAGGAAAATGTCGTTGCCGGCGGTGCGGGAAGTGCCGTGGGAGAGTTTTTGGCGACTTTAGGCAGTCGCCCCGCTCTACTGCATATTGGGATTCCCGATCAAGCGATTGCGCACGGTACGCGCGAAGAATGCTTACAGGATGCTGGGCTTGATTTTCTCTCACTGCGGACCCAGATATCAACTTGGTGGAAACCGAAAATGCAGCGTCTGGTAGACGCCGCTTGCTAACTCGCATTGTTAACCCGAGATGAATTTATGATTCGCGCAGCTCCCGTGCAAAAACCTACAGCGACCATTGAAGACGTTCAAGGACGCGCGGATACACGATCAATTCCCATCAATAAGGTGGGCATCAAAGATATATTGCATCCCATTAGAGTAAAAGATCGGGCTCGCGGTGAACAACACACCGTGGCTAGTTTCAACATGTACGTGAACCTTCCGCATAATTTCAAAGGCACACACATGTCTCGATTCGTCGAGATATTACATCATCATGAACGGGAAATTTCGGTCGAGTCATTTCGCAAAATGCTCAAGGAAATGACGGAGCGCTTGGACGCCACCTCGGGGCATATTGAAATGAGTTTTCCGTACTTTGTGATGAAGAAAGCACCCGTTTCCGGCGTTGAAAGTTTGATGAACTATCAAGCGACGATTTTTGGTGAGCATCGTGATGGGCATACCAGCGTATGGCTCAAAGTCGTGGTTCCGACCACTAGTTTATGTCCCTGTTCTAAGAAAATATCCGACTATGGCGCACACAATCAACGTTCACATATCACCTTGACGGCGAAGACTTCAGCGCATATGTGGCTAGAAGAATTGATCGAGATTGCAGAAAGAGAGGCTTCCTGCGAGGTCTATGGCATATTAAAGCGCCCCGACGAGAAATTCGTGACCGAGCGTGCTTACGATAATCCTAAATTTGTCGAAGACACCGTGCGTGATGTCGCTGTTGCGCTGAATAAAGATACAAGAGTACGCGCCTACACAGTGGAATCGGAAAATTTTGAGTCTATTCACAATCATTCAGCTTACGCCCTGATTGAAATAGACAAAGACGCCAACAATTAGCTGTTCGCGCGCTCTGCGCTCTGCAGGCGCGCAATCATATTGCGTAAAAATACTTGGTTGAAGCGTAACTGACACTCGGCGGATACTTGCTCCAAAAGCGTGGAACTGACTTTCATGACAGTCACCGGTCCCGCAGCATTGATAGTCGCCGTGCGCTTGGCGCCGCGGACATAGCTAGTCTCGCCGAAGCAATCGCCACATTCTAAGTAGCCCAATGCCTTGCCATTTCGCTCCACCGCAACCCCCCCTTGTACAATGATATAAAAGCGATCATCCATTTCGCCTTCTTTAACAATTTCTTCCGCTTGATTGTAATCCTGCCAACTACTGGCGCGCAGTACTTCCCATATTTCCTCATGCGAGAAATCGTGGAAAAATTTCAATTTCCTCAATAAACTAAATTGTTCTTGCTGATCAATACGATTGTATTGGGTGCGCAGCTTCTGATGCACCCTGGTTAATTCCGCCGCGAAGTCTAACCCGGTTTTATAGCGTTTTTCCGGATCTTTCTGCAACGCCAGCGCCGTCACCATCTCCAACTCTTCCGGGATTTCCGGCCGCAAGGTATGAATGGGAGGTGGCGTCGCAAACACAATTTGATGTAGCAATTTTTGTAAATTTCCAGCTCTAAATGGCCGCGTACCGGTCAATAGCTCATACATCACAGCGCCGAGGGAATATAGGTCTGATCGGTTGGTGAGTTCAATCGATTGAACTTGCTCCGGTGACATATAGGAGGGGCTACCGGCAATGCCCTCGATACGCGAAATATCCGAATCGGCCACCAATGCAATACCAAAATCAATGATGCGTACATCGCTATCCAGAGTGAGCATGATATTGCTGGGTTTTATATCGCGGTGAATCACACCACGACTATGCGCATAATGCAAAGCACGTGCCGCCTTAAAGACCAGTTCAACAACATCATCAATGCGCAATAAATTGTCGGGTCGACAGTACGCCGCCAGCGTGCGAGCTCCGTGTACATGTTCGGTCACAATGTAACAGTGACCGTTCTCTTCTCCCGCGTCATAAATAGGTAATATATTCGGGTGTTGCAGCATGCCCACCATATGCGCTTCAGACAGAAACATTTTGCGCGCAATGCGCTTGCGATTCTCATCACCACTGGTATCAATGTTGTAGACCTTAATGGCCACATCACGACCGTAATAAGGATCATGCGAGAGGTACACAATCCCCGTGCTGCCACGGCCGACCTCATTAATAATTACATACTTGCCTATTTTTTCAGGCAAATTACCGGGCTTTGGATTTATAGTTGCAACACTACTGGGGCGATTAACGCTCATAGCGATAAGGATACGTCGAGAGCCAGACCAAAACTGTGACCGCCGTCCAAGCCTCAGCGAAAGTGATCGTAACCCACAACGACGGGATGGTAGGGCTCGCCCTGCAGCGTCCAATTCACCCCACTGCCCGGACTCAACTCGCCAATCACCGTAAACTGAAAATTCAGTTTGGCCGCCAGAGCCACCAACGCCGCAAGATTTGACGGCGGAAAAGCCACCAATAGCTCGTAATCATCGCCAGCGCCCAGCGCCAAATCACGAGCCTGGTCAAGCGGACAGTGGCCGCGCAGCGCGCTAGATAGCGGCAAACGATCAATTTCTACCAGCGCGCTTAAACCACTCGCCGCTGCAAGTTTGGGCAAATCTCCGACCAAACCATCGGAAATATCCATAGCAGCGCTCGCAAGCACGCGAATTTCCTGTCCGAAGGCAACCCGCGGGGTCGGATATAAAAAACGCTGTATCAGCTCATCGACCGCAGCCGACGGCCCCACGTCCGCAGCCGATAGCCGCACGCCGCCCGACCTCTGAACGAGCGCGAGACCCGCCCCCGCGTCCCCCAAAGTACCGGTAACCGCCAGTAAATCGCCGCACTTAGCGCCGTCCCGCCGAATCGCCGCGCCTTGGGGCACGTAGCCCATGATCTGTACACTAATCGTGAGTGCGCCACGCGTAGTATCGCCGCCTACCAAGCTGACGCCGAAAGTATTAGCCAACTCATAGAACCCGTCGCTAAATTGCTGCAACCACAATGGCTCAATCTGCGGCAGGGTCAACGCCAGGGTAGCCCACGCGGGCGTCGCGCCCATGGCCGCCATATCGCTTAAATTTACGGCTAATGCACGATAGCCAATGGCTCGCGCTGACGTGCCAACGGGGAAGTGTCGCCCCTCCACCAACGTATCGACCGCCACCACCAATTCGGTATTCGCCGGCAATCTGAGCACCGCCGCATCATCACCAATGCCAAGCACTACCTGATCAGCCGAATCTGCGGCGGCTGGCCGCATAAAAAACCGGCGAATTAAGTCAAATTCATCCACCGGCCGCTATCCCAGCGATTGCCCATACTCAAGCGGTCGCAAATCACGCGCAGCCTTATCCAAGGCGGCATTCACAAATTTGTGCCCGTCGGTCGCACCAAATTGCTTGGCCAAATTCACCGCCTCATCAATCGCCACACGGTAGGGCAATTCCGGGCATGCGCGTAACTCGTGTAAGCCCAACCACAACACCGCGTGTTCGATGGGATCTAATTCCGCAGGGGGAATTTCGCAGTACCCCTTCATCTGTTCATCCAGACTGGCGCTGGTCGGCGCGACTGCAAAAATTAACTCGCGAAAATACTCAAGGTCAGCGCGACTCGCCTCAGGGTCAGTTGCAAACTGCTGGTAAGTCTCCATCCAGGGACGCGGATTCAACTGTATTTGATACAAGGCTTGTAGAGCGAGTCGCCGCGCCAAACTACGAGCTCGATGGCCCGAACTTGATCGTTTGGTAGCCACTCCTTTATGGGTCCAGGCGCCGCAATAAATTCGCCATTTCTATCGCTGTTAAGGCCGCATCAATTCCCTTATTTCCTGCCTTACCGCCAGCACGATCCATGGCTTGCTCCATCGTATCGGTCGTCAGCACGCCAAAAGCCACTGGCACGCCCGATTCCAACGAAACCTTCGCCAAACCCGAGGCACACTCACCGGCCACATAATTAAAATGAGGGGTTTGACCCCGAATAACCGCGCCCAAAGCGATCACCGCATCGTAACGACGCGAAAGCGCCAATTTACGCGCGACCACTGGCATATCAAACGCGCCGGGTACCCGCACAATTTCAATCTGTTTGTCACTTGCACCGTGACGCCGTAGCGCATCGACGGCCCCGCGCATCAGCGGTTCGACCACAAAATCGTTGAACCGCGCCGCCACAATGACAAAGCGCAGATCGCGTGCCTGGAGCTCGCCTTCTGTTATTTTCGTATTATCGTAATTCACTTAACGTATCCTCAAACTCAATCGCTTAAGTATAAGCTCCTTTAGGCTCATTCCCCGCCATCAACATAACTAGTGACTTCCAAATCAAAAGCCGCGAGACCCTGGAGCTGCTTAGGCGCGCTCAGCACGCGCATTCGCTTTAAACCTAGATCTTTGAGAATTTGCGCCCCAATTCCATAGGTCCGCACTACCGTCGCACCGACACCCCTCGCGGTAGCCGCACTCGCAGGCCGCGCGTCGAGCAACTGTACGCTGTTCATAAAATCACGCGGGGTCTCTTCGGGACGTAAAATCACCACAACTCCAGAGGACTCCCGTGCCACCCGCTGCATGGCGGCGCGGAGCGGCCATCCCAGTGTTTCGCTACGCACCCCGACCACATCGCGTAGTGTCTCTTTAATATGCACACGGACCAGCGGTGGCGGCGTCGAATTTAAATCGCCCTTGACCAACGCAATGTGCACCTTCTTATTGACGTGATCCTCGTAGCAACACAAGCGAAAAGCCCCATACTCAGTATCGACCACTTGATCGTAAATTCTTTCTACTGATCGCTCGTTTTTCAAACGGTAGCGAATCAAATCGGCGATCGTTCCCATTTTCAAGCCGTGCGTCTGAGCGAAGCGCTCAAGATCAGGCCGACGCGCCATGCTGCCATCATCGTTCAATATCTCCACAATCATTGCGGCAGGTGAAAATCCCGCCAAGCGCGCTAAATCACAACCGGCTTCAGTATGTCCCGCACGAGTCAATACACCGCCGGGCTGCGCCATGAGCGGAAAGATATGCCCCGGCTGACGCAAATCAGCGGGCTCGGCCTCAGCCCCGACCGCGGTAATCACAGTATGCGCACGATCATGCGCCGAGATGCCGGTCGTCACTCCCTCAGCCGCCTCAATTGAAACTGTGAAATTCGTGCGATGCTGGGTATCGGTATCGCTCACCATAAGCGGTAAACGTAGTTGCCGGCAACGCTCACGAGTCAAAGTCAAACAAATCAATCCACGGCCAAAACGCGCCATGAAATTCACATCTTCGGGTCGTACACGCTCTGCCGCCATAATTAAATCGCCTTCGTTCTCGCGATCTTCATCATCCATGATCACGGCCATTTTGCCTTGTCGTAGATCATCGAGAACGGCATCGATACTGCTGAATTCAGACATTATTTTATTGACTCCAAAGTTTTCGGCATGAGTCGATCGAGGTAGCGCGCGATCAAATCGATTTCTATATTAACGGCATCACCTAGCTGCAAGCTACCGAGAGTAGTCACTTCAAAAGTATGCGGAATGATATTGACATCAAACCGCTGACCCTCGACACGATTAACCGTCAGACTCACCCCATCAATGCAAATCGAACCCTTAGGCGCTACAAAGCGCATTAAATCCTGCGGCAACTCAAACTCCATAGCCCACGAGCGCGCGTCCTGACGCGATGCTGCCATAGTTCCCAACCCATCCACATGACCACTCACCAAATGCCCACCCAACGCATCTCCCATGCGCAGCGCAGACTCCAGGTTAAGAGTGGCGCCTAGAGATAATAATCCGAGTGTAGTTTTAGCCAATGTTTCACGTGACACGTCCGCACAGAAGCGCTTACCCTCCATGCGCGTGATCGTCAAGCACACCCCTTGTACGCTCACACTGTCACCGAGAGCCATTCGCGCAAAATCGATATGAGGCGCGTCTATGCCCAATTCCAAGTCCCCACCACGCTCAAGCACAGAGGCAAGCTTACCGGTCGAGACAATAATTCCAGTGAACATACTCTATTTCTCGATAAGCTTATTTACAGGCTTAAGCACTAGACGCAAATCATCCCCCACCCGCCTGACCTCTTGAAACTCAAAAGCCGGTAAATGCGCTTGCAAACCGCTGAGGCGCGTCAATGGCGCGGCATCGCAACCGAGTAGTGAGGGCGCCATATACAAAATCCACTCATCGACTAACTCGGCCTCTAAGAATGCACCGCCTAGCCGTGGCCCGCACTCCACCAGAAGTTCATTGACCTCTAAAGCGTTGAGTTTTGATAGCACCGCAGTAAGATCCAGGCCGCCCGCTCCTAGAGGCACTCGTTCAACCCGCACCGCAGTCGCATCTTGCGCCGCGGGCGCATCGGGTGACGCAAACACTAACGCACCCGGAGCTTGAAAAATCACCGACCTTAAGTCACAAGACAGTTGCGGATCCAACACTACGCGCAAGGGTTGCCTCACCCACGCACCGGATACGCCTAATTTAAGCCTCACATTTAGCCGAGGATTATCGGCTCGCACAGTTCCAGCGCCCGTCAATATCGCAGAGCTTCGTGCCCGCAAAATCTGCACATCGGCGCGCGCAGCTGCGCCGGTAATCCACTCCTTAGCTCCGCCAGCCGGTGCGGTTCTCGCGTCCAAACTCATAGCCATTTTCAAGCGCACGAACGGACGTGCGCGTTCGAAACGCGAAAAAAAACCGGGGTTAAGTGCACGGGCCTGGTCGGCAAGTAGCCCCACCGACACCGGAATACCCGCGGCACGTAATCGCGAGGCTCCTGCTCCCGACACCCGTGGATTAGGATCGAGCGTCGAACAGACCACTCGTGCGATACCGGCAGCAATAAGCGCATCCGCGCAAGGCGGCGTACGGCCCGTATGGTTGCAGGGTTCCAAAGTCACGTAGGCGGTCGCGCCCGCCGCCCGCGAGTCCGCCGCGCGCAATGCCAACACTTCGGCATGTGGCTCACCGGCCCTTGCATGCCAGCCCTCACCCACGACCACTGCACCTTGCACCAATACACAGCCCACGCGTGGATTAGGGTCGGTGGTGTACAGACCATTTAGCGCGAGGTGCAACGCACGCTGCATGTGCGAGCGCTCGGCGGCTTGCGGTGAACCCTGGTTCATGACTCTTCGTCCGACTTCGGCAGCAACGGCAACTGATCGTTAGGGGCCGAGCGGCGGCGTCGATGCTGACGCACCTGATCAATTTCAGTTCGAAACGCTTCGATGTCTTGAAAACTGCGATATACGGAAGCGAAACGTACATAAGCAACTTCGTCCATATGTCTAAGCTCTTCCATCACCATTTCCCCCACCGCACGCGCCGCGATTTCACGCTCACCCAAACTTCGTAACTTGTGGCCAATGCGCGCAACTGCGGCGTCAATCGCATCGCGACCCACGGGACGTTTCTCTAGCGCCTTTAACATCCCAGAGAGTAATTTATGCTCATCGAAGGGTTCACGACTACGATCTCCCTTGACCACCGTGGGCAGCAGTAGCTCAGCTACCTCAAAGGTTGTATAGCGTTCGGTGCACGCCAGGCATTCTCGGCGACGGCGAATCTGTCGTCCTTCGCCCGCCAACCGCGAATCAATAACTTTAGTTTCCGTATGATCGCAAAAAGGGCAATGCATGAGGAGGAGTTACACTAGCCATATACTGGAAATCGTCGACACAGCGCCATCACATCGAGACGTACCCGCTCGACGGTAGCTTCATCCCCCATATGATCGAGCACATCAGAAATCCAGAGCGAAAGCTGGCGCACCTCGGTATCCTTAAAGCCACGGGTCGTCACCGCCGGAGTTCCAATCCGTAAACCGCTGGTCACCATCGGTGGCCGAGGATCATTGGGCACTGCATTTTTATTCACCGTTATATGAGCGCGTCCCAAGGCCGCGTCCGCATCCTTACCCGTAATATTTTTATCCACCAAATCCAAAAGGAATAAGTGATTGTCAGTACCACCGGAGACAATTTTGTAACCTCGTTGCATCAACACCTCGGTCATGGCGCGCGCATTCGCCACCACCTGAGTTGAGTACGTCTTAAACTCTGGTTGTAGTGCTTCGCGGAAAGCGACCGCCTTAGCAGCAATCACATGCATGAGCGGACCGCCCTGTATCCCAGGAAACACCAGCGAATTAAATTTCTTATGTAGATCAGCGTGCGGGCGCGCCAGAATCAAACCACCACGTGGACCACGCAGCGTCTTATGCGTGGTGGTGGTTACCACATCCGCGTGCGGCACCGGATTCGGATACACCCCGGCCGCGACTAACCCCGCAACATGGGCCATATCTACCAGAAAATAAGCGCCCACCGAATCCGCAACGCCGCGAAAGCGTGCCCAATCAACTACGCGCGAATAGGCAGAAAATCCCGCGATAATCAGCTTCGGTCGATGCTCCTTAGCAAGCCGCTCCACCTGCTCGTAATCGATTTGCCCAGTATCCGCCTTAATCCCATATTGGAACGCGTTATATAATTTGCCAGAAAAATTTACCTTAGCGCCATGCGTTAAATGACCGCCATGATCGAGACTCATACCGAGCAACGTATCACCCGGATTAAGGAGCGCTAAATACACCGCCATATTGGCCTGCGAACCGGAATGCGGTTGTACATTGGCATAAGCTGCGCCAAACAATTCCTTAGCGCGATCAATGGCTAATTGCTCCGCGACATCCACATACTCACAGCCCCCGTAATAGCGTTTGCCTGGATAACCTTCCGCATACTTATTGGTTAGAACCGATCCTTGTGCTTCAAGCACCCGAGGGCTCGCATAATTTTCCGAGGCGATGAGTTCAATGTGGTCCTCCTGGCGGCCCTGTTCCGCTAAAATCGCCGCATCAAGTTCAGCATCGAAACCCGCAATCGTCATTTGCTTATTAAACATTCGAATCTCCAGATTTAGCCGGAGATTGTAGCTGATGGCCTTACGGTTCCCTAGCAAGGAATGCCGCCACCACGGCGCTCCAAGCCATCGCAAGGTTATTTCGGTCATATCCACCGCCACCCATTGCCAACACCCGTCCATGCCCTTGAGCGTCGGCAATAGCGCAAAGACGTTGCGCCGCGTGCGCATGCGCCGCTGGGGTCCACCTCAGGTGCGCGAGCGGATCGCCCGCCAATGCGTCAGCACCGCACTGGAATAAGATGATTTCACTGGGGTAGCGCTGCAAATGCGCCTCTACTTCCTGCCAGGCAGCCATAAATTGACTGTCATCCGCACCGGGATCTAATGGCAGATTAAGTTTAACGCCGCTGGCCGCACCGCGGCCGATTTCCTCGCGCGCACCGGTTCCCGGATACAAATGCCGACCGTCTTCGTGTATGTCGGCAGACACCAGGTTCGCATCTGCCTCGAAGGCATAAAACACGCCATCCCCGTGATGAACATCGATATCGACATAAGCAATGCGTTGCACGCCGTACAGTGAACGCAGCAATTCAATTGCCACACCAATATCGTTAAATGCGCAAAAACCCGCCGCTCCTCCTCGCGTGGCATGATGCAAGCCGGCAATTGGCACAAATGCACGGTTACTGGTGCCGCTCATCAGCGAATCCAGCGCTACCAAAGTCGCGCCTACCACGGAGCTTGCCGCTTCGAATATCCCTCGAAACGCGGGCGTATCGCCGCGATCTAAGAAACCATCCCCACTAAGGGATTTTTGTTGCACCAACTCAATGTAAGTGGGCGTATGGAAGGCCAGAAGCTCATTTAAGGTCGCCGCCCGCGGCGCCAGGCGTCGCACCTGGTCACTCAAACCCTGAGCCACTAACTCCCGGATAAAACACTCATGCCGATCAAGCCCAAAAGGGTGGCCGTTGCCAAACCCGTAACGAGCTATTGCTTCTCCGGTAACAACGATAACGGGCTTAAGCATTGCAACAAGAGACTACCATGAGTAAAGGTCCTTAGGTGTTAAGGCACTTTTTATAGTGGGGCGGTTCCAGTATCCTACTCATTGGCAATTGTGCGTTTAAACCCTAATTTCTCACCTTAAATCGAAGGCAACCCATGGCTCAGTTCATTTACACCATGAACCGCGTTGGCAAAGTCGTGCCACCCAAACGCATTATATTGCGCGACATTTCTTTGAGCTTTTTCCCCGGTGCCAAAATCGGCGTCTTAGGTTTAAACGGATCGGGCAAATCCACTCTCCTTAAAATCATGGCGGGCCTCGACAAGGAAATCGAGGGCGAGGCGCGTGCTCAAACCGGAATCAAGGTAGGCTATCTACCGCAAGAACCCTTGCTGGATGAATCCAAGACGGTGCGCGAAGTAGTTGGTGAAGGTGTTGGCGATGTTCAAGGTCTAATAGATCGCTTCAATGCGGTCAGTGACCGTTTTGCCGAACCCATGACCGATGACGAGATGAATAAGGCCCTGGAGGAACAAGCCAAGCTGCAGGATAAAATTGACGCAGTCGGCGGTTGGGAATTGGAACGCAAGCTTGAAATTGCCGCAGACTCGCTCCGACTTCCCCCCTGGGACGCCGTGATTGGTAAATTATCGGGGGGTGAGAAACGCAGGGTTGCCCTATGTCGCTTGCTGCTTTCCAAACCGGATATGCTGTTATTAGATGAACCGACCAATCATTTAGACGCCGAGTCGGTGGCCTGGCTGGAGCATTTCCTTGAGGAATATCCCAGCACCGTCATTGCGGTGACCCATGATCGTTACTTTCTCGATAATGTGGCGGAATGGATATTAGAACTAGATCGCGGTCACGGTATCCCGTGGGAGGGGAACTACTCTTCTTGGCTGGAACAAAAAGGCCAACGCCTAGCGCAAGAAGATCGTCAACAAGACGCCCTTGCCAAAACACTCAAGCGCGAATTGGAGTGGGTGCGCACCAACCCCAAGGCTAGGCAAGCGAAATCTAAGGCACGCTTGCAGCGCTACGAGGAACTCGCCTCTCAGGAATTTCAAAAACGCAACGAAACCAATGAAATCTACATACCGCCTGGAGAGCGTCTCGGCGATTTAGTGATTGAAGCGAAACAGATCCGCAAAGGCTATGGCGATCGCTTACTAATCGAGAACCTAAACTTTAATTTACCCGCAGGCGGCATTGTCGGCATCATCGGTCCAAACGGCGCGGGCAAGACCACACTATTCCGCATGTTATCAGGCGTTGAGAAGCCCGATAGCGGCGAATTCCGCTTTGGGCCCAGCGTGAAGCTCGCGTATGTTGATCAATCCCGTCAGACATTAAACGATAAAAATACTGTGTGGCAAGAAATCTCCGGTGGGCTTGAACTGATCAAAGTAGGTAACTACGAGACTTCCTCACGCGGCTATGTCGGCAGGTTTAATTTCAAGGGAGTGCAACAACAACAAATCATCGGTGACCTGTCCGGCGGAGAGCGCAATCGAGTACATCTAGCCAAGGTATTAAAATCAGGCGGTAATGTGCTTCTGCTTGACGAACCCACCAATGATCTAGATATTGAAACGCTGCGTGCTTTGGAAGAGGCGCTACTTGCTTTTCCTGGTTGTGCAGTCGTCATTTCGCACGATCGCTGGTTCTTAGACCGCATCGCCACCCATATCCTCGCGTTCGAGGGCGACTCACAAGTCGTTTGGTTCGAAGGCAATTACCAGGAATACGTTGAAAACTTCAAGCATCGCAAGGGTGAGGATGCCGCACAACCGCATCGCATTCGCTACAAGCCGTTGGCAGGTTAAAGATGGCTATCTTTATCGGATCTGATGACCAACTGCATAGCGAGCATCAGGGCATTTCTTTGAACTGCCCGCATTGTCAAATTTTCTCGCATGTTACGGCCACCGCGGTCCCAAAGTTCGATGATCTCTCGCTTAGAAAACCGAAACACATCGGCATTGTATTTCGCTGCGACTCCTGCGTTGAGCCTATATTCTTAAAATTTATTGCTAAATCTTTTACCAGCAGCCGGGTGGAACTTGCCGGTAACTACACTGAAATCGAACGCGCCCGCGAGAATTTTCCACTCACCTATTTGCCCGAAGAATCGGAGATTCTATTTAAGGAAGCTCTAAATTGTTATGCAGCTAGTTGTTTTAATGCGTTCGGCAGCATGACACGGCGCACCGCTCAATCGCTTTTTCGCGAGCTCGGGGAACACGGCAAACTTGAAATATTTGATACATTAGAACAAATTCGCAGCCTGGTTGAATTAGACGAAGACACTTTTAGTGCTATACGCACTGTGTTATTTGGCAGCGACAATGACCCCTGGCAACAACAACCACACATCGATGCAGAACGCGCTGGAATTCTACTCGAAGTGATGCGCGATCTTTTGTACCAAACCTTCGTGCGCAAAGCGCGCCTGGTGCAAGCAATGACCTTCCGAAAATTCGTAGTCCAAACCCCTTAAGCTAAAAACACACGCGCATTGCGGAATAGTCGAGTCCACCCACCATCCTCGGCCCACTCTTTAGGAGCCCAAGAATGCTGCACAGTGCGATACACGCGCTCAGGATGCGGCATCAGCGAAGTCACGCGTCCATCAGCGCTGCACAATCCCGCAATCCCCAACGGGGACCCATTAGGATTGCACGGGTAACTATCCGTCTGTTGATCTCGGTTATCAACAAATTGCAGCGTTACTTGCTGCCGCGCGAGGATTTGTGCCGCGCCGTGCGGCACGACGAATTCCGCGCGTCCCTCGCCATGCGACACGACAATGGGCAATATTGAACCGTGCATCCCTGTGAATAACATTGACCGAGACTCTACTACCCGTACCAAGCTCAAGCGCGCCTCGTACTGCTCGGACGCATTGCGAACAAAGCGTGGCCATCCGTCCGTACCCGGAATTAACTCCTGCAGCGCTGCCAACATTTGACAGCCATTGCAGACGCCCAGCGTAAAAGTGGATTCGCGCGCAAAGAAGTTCAAGAATTCCTCGCGCGCACGCGCATTAAATAGAATGGACTTAGCCCAACCCTCGCCTGCACCGAGCACGTCACCATAAGAGAATCCGCCACAAGCCACTAATCCGTGAAAGCGACTTAAGGGCACGCGACCGCTAAGAATGTCGGTCATATGCACGTCGTAAGCGTCAAATCCACAACGAGTCAGTACCGCCGCCATCTCGGTTTGACTATTGACCCCCTGTTCACGCAGCACGGCCACAGCAGGTCTAGCACCACCCTTAATAAAAGAGGCAGCGATATTCTCTGATGGATCGTAGCTTAATTGCGCATGCAACCCCGGATTATCAACATCCAAAATCTTTTGATATTCTTGTTGCGCGCAATGTGGATTATCGCGCATCGACTGCATACGGTACGAAACCTCGCTCCAACGACGCTGCAAGTCAATACGCGAGGCCGTCAAATACTGTTGGCCCGCTCGCACGCTGATCGCAACACCAGGCACAGGGTTGCCAATATCCTGCACGCACTGAGATAACCCGTGACGCTTGCAAATATCCATTACCGCAGCAACAGAATCCGCCCGCACCTGAATCACCGCACCCAGCTCTTCGGCAAAACATGCAGCCACTGGATCTGAGGTAGCGCCTAGATCGACGCTCAAACCACAATGGGTTACAAACGCCATTTCCAATAGCGTAATTAGTACCCCGCCATCCGACACGTCATGATATGCCAGCACTAAACTACGTTCTTTTAACTCATGTAGCGCCGTAAAAAAGGCCGTTAATAATTGCGCTGCATCGAGATCTGCAGCCACGCCGCCAAGCTCCTCGTGGACTTGCGCCCAGCAAGAACCCCCCAAGCGATTCTGACCCTTACCCAAGTCAATACGCACGAGCCGTGACGCCTGGGATAAATCTAATTCCGGCGTCAACGTGCGTCTCGCGTCCCGCACCGGTGCAAACGCTGAGACCACTAAGGACACCGGAGCCAGAACCAAGTGGTCCCCGTTTTTATCGGACCAGGCAGTCCGCATGGACAACGAATCCTTGCCCACCGGGATGGTCACGCCCAATGCCGTGCATAACTCTAAACCTACGGCGCGCACCGTCGCATACAAATCAGCATCCTCGCCGGGCTCACCACAGGCCGCCATCCAGTTAGCCGATAAGCGAATATCAGTAAGTCTGGCGATATCCGCCGCAAGAATATTGGTGATAGCCTCGGCCACCGCAAGGCGGCCAGAGGCGGGTGCGTTTAACAAGGCTACCGGCGAGCGCTCACCCATCGCCATTGCTTCTCCGGTATAACCCTCGTAGTCACTCAAGGTCACCGCCACATCCGCGACCGGGACTTGCCATGGACCGACCATTTGATCACGACTAGTCATACCGCCTACCGTGCGATCACCGATGGTAATGAGAAATGACTTATCGGCAATGGTCGGCAAACACAGCAATTTATCCAACGAATCAGCGATGGTTTTAGCCGTAGTCGACAGCGCGGCAACCGGCTTAATCGTGCCACGAACATCACGCACCATCTTTGGCGTTTTACCCAGCAGTAGGTCTAGCGGTATATCGACTGGAACCTTGCCTAGCAAAGTATCTTCAACCAGTAATCGACCATCATCAGTAATTTCACCGACCACGGCAAAGGGACAGCGTTCACGTTCACAAAGCGCTGCAAATTGCGCCACAGATCCTGGGGCCAGCGCCAGCACATAGCGCTCCTGAGCTTCATTGCACCAAATTTCCATCGGCGACAGCTCAGGTTCAGCACTCGGAATTTTACGTAAATCGATTCGGCCACCACGCTGACTATGTGCGATTGCCTCAGGCAGAGCATTCGATAAGCCGCCTGCACCCACGTCATGAATTAGCAAAATAGGATTGGCATTCCCTAGCGCCCAACATCGGTCAATGACCTCTTGAGCGCGACGCTGAATTTCCGCGTTACCACGCTGCACCGATGCAAAATCGAGTTGCGAAGAACTCTGACCGCTCCCCACTGACGAGGCCGCTCCGCCTCCGAGTCCGATCAACATAGCAGGCCCCCCCAGCACCACCAGAGGCGCACCCTTTACCACGTCTTTTTTCTCGACGTGCGTACGGCGTATATTGCCAAGTCCGCCCGCGACCATGATGGGCTTGTGATAGCCACGAATCACCCGCCCCCCCTGCTCGCCCACGCGACCTATCTGCTCGAACACTCGAAAATAGCCACAAATATTGGGTCGTCCAAATTCATTATTAAAGGCCGCGGCACCGATTGGCGCTTCAAGCATGATGTCGAGTGCGGAGGCAATTCGCTCCGGTTTACCGAAATCTTTTTCCCAGGCTTGTAGCATTGCTGGGATTTTTAAATTAGATACCGAGAAACCACACAGTCCCGCCTTAGGCTTTGCACCAATACCGGTCGCCCCTTCATCTCGAATTTCACCACCCGCGCCGGTCGCAGCCCCGGGAAAAGGTGAAATGGCAGTCGGATGATTGTGGGTTTCTACTTTCATTAATATATCGACCGGTTCACGCACTCCCGCATAACGCTGCGTGACGGGGTCAGGAAAAAAGCGTACCGCTTCGCTGCCCATCATGACAGCGGCATTATCCCGATAGGCGGATAGCACCCCGTTTGAATTGCACGCGTAAGTTGCACGAATCATGGAAAACAGAGATTGCGGCATAGTCTTGCCGTCAATGACAAAATCTGCGTTGAATATCTTGTGCCGGCAATGCTCGGAATTTGCCTGCGCGAACATCATTAATTCTACGTCGGTAGGATCACGTTTTAATTTACGAAACGCTTCGATCAAATAATTAATTTCATCAATCGATAGGGCCAATCCCCATTCAGTATTAGCGCGCGCCAAAGCAGCCCGCCCATCACCGCCCAATGCAACGATGCGCAATTCACGCGCGGCGGCGTGCCGAAACAGATTTTCAAGATTCACAGAATCTAGCCACACCGACTCAGTCATGCGATCGTGTAGAGCGACCGCCAGCCGCTGCAGATCGCTAGCAGTCAGCGCGGCGCCCGCGTCAATCGAGTAAATCGTACCGCGCTCTAGGCGACGCAAGGTCAGCAGGCCACAGGAGTGAGCTATGTCAGTGGCCTTACTTGACCAAGGCGACAAACTACCTAAACGCGGCGTTACAATGACTTTACAGGGTCGCCATGGCTGCGAAGGTGGCGAAGACCCAGCCAAGATTAGCGCGCCAGGCAATAACTTCCGCAAAATTTGCGTTTCCGAGGCGCTTAAATCATGTTCAACATCGACAAAATACTCAAACTGAGCTGAAACCGCTTGCACTCGCCCATCAAGGGCTTGCAGGGTCTTTAACAGCGAATCCAGGCGAAATTGCGATAAGGCGGGTGCACCGGCTAAGCTAAATAGAGAGTTCACCTTGACTTATAGCCTACTTACGGGCGTTCGAATCGCCGCCCGGAGTATAGATAGGGACGGGAAACTGGGCCACGTTGGAGCCTTCCAGGGCGACCACTTTGCTGATCCCTTGTTTCTTTACTTCATCAATTCGCAGCACCGAATGCATCGGTATATAGGTGCGTTTGACCTCGTTGAACTCGGCTTTGATCTTCTCTTCAGCGGGGTCGACCACTACTGTGGATCGTTCGCCAAATACCAGTTCCTCGACCTCAATAAAGCCAAAAAGGCTGCCCTGGCCTACTTTTCGGGCGTAGATCTCATAAACTTTACCCTGATTGACAAACAATACTTTAAAAATGTGACTCGCGGCCATTTACTCAGTCTCCAGCATTGCTACTGTTTCGGTATATTATACGGGCACTTAGCGCAACCCTTAAGACCCATTGGAGAAATTTAAGACTATGGCCCTGCGCTTAAGCATCGTCAGTGAACATGCCTCCCGTATGGGAGAGAAAGCCGCCCGTGTATTTGGCGTACATGGCGGCAGTATAGGTCGTGCCACTGACAACGAATGGATTCTACCCGACCCAGAGCGATACCTGTCGGGCAAACACGCGCGCATTGATTTTCGGGCGGGAACCTACTATTTGGTTGACACCAGCTCAAATGGCACTTTT
>JAYVYN010000031.1:0-21352 GCA_043784265.1 Gammaproteobacteria bacterium
CACTGTGCGCGTGCCTGGGGTTCGCTCTGCCAGACTTCGCGTGCTGCGCAGTGCTGAGTTTCGGCAGCGGCAATATTGCGGTCGAAATCGATGCCGACCGGGGATCTTATTCGATCTCCACCCAAGGATCGCGGTCCGCCATAGTTCGAGCGGTGGTTGCCGCAGAATTAGATCATCGCTGGGTCAAGTCCTCCGACTATCCGCAGCACGAGCTGGTGGAGTCGGACTTCGAAGACGGCCTAGGCAAAGGGCACCAAGCCACCGTAACGTCGGCCGGATTGCCGGATGCTCCGGACCTTCTATTCACCGTCCGCGTGTATCAGAACCGTCCCTTCGGTGAGATCCAGTTGCAGATCCGAAATCGCCGGGACAAAACTTTCAACGTGCAAAGCATGCGCAGTCTACAAGCCATCGGCCATTCAATCCTCGATCTGGGAGCGACTTCGGCAGCGGATCGAGTACTGTCGGACAGCTTCAGCGAGGACTGGCCGAAGCTGCAGATTTACGATCTCGGCAAGGCCCCGCGCGGCCTGCATCGGGCCGTGGGAAGTCAACTGATTTACAACCGCACGAGCGAGCGAAGCGTTTTTTTCGGTGCCCTTACTTCGGATCGTCTGCTGACCATTCTGCACTTGCGAACGCATCCGGCGGCAGCCGGACCGAGCATATCGCAGTTCACCGTGGACTCGACCGGAACCACAGAAATTCAGGCAACTGAGGCGGAGTCGGATGTCCGTCATGGCCCGCGTAGAAACCTGATCGAGCTGAGCCTGCCTCTGCAGCGCGGCGATTCTATGTCCGCTGAACGGCTCTTGTTCGCGGTGGGCGACGATTATCACGCCCAGCTGGAGACCTATGGCGCTGCCGTGCGCGAGCTGCACCACAGCAGAATTCCCGACGGCAACATGCTCGGCTGGTGGAGCTGGACCGCCTTCTACACCAAGATCACGGATAGCGGTGCACGCACCAATGCGGCATGGCTTGCCGCGAACCTGAAGTCTCTGGGCTACGACTGGTTCCATTTTGATCTGGGGTACGGTAATGCCCGCGGCGACTACATCACCCCGAATGCCCCACAGTTTCCCAACGGCATGCACCCATTGACCGAACACATCACTCAAATGGGCCTGAAAGTCGGCGTCTGGACCGCTCCTTTTGAAGTTGCAGAGAGCGCCCCGGTATATCGAGACCACAAAGACTGGTTGGTTCACAACGCCCAGGGTGAACCCATCCAGGTCACGACTGCCGAGGAGAGGCCGGGGGAGCGCATTTACGTGCTGGATGCCACCCATCCCGAGGCACAGCGATTTCTGCGCGACACCTACCGCACCATGGTCCGCGACTGGGGCGTGAAGTACATCAAACTAGACTTTATGGACAACACCGCCATCGAAGGTTACTACTTCCGCCCGAACACCACCGCGCTCGAAGCCCAGAGAATCGGCTTGACCGTTATTCGCGAAACAGTGGGCGACCAGGTGCTGCTCGACAAAGACGGCAGCCCCATGCTGAATCCCGTCGGCTTGGTCGATGACGGACGGGTATCCCAGGACACCGGGCATACGTTCCAGCGCAGTAAGGAAGCTGCGCCGGGCATCGCGGCCCGTTACTACATGAACAGGAACTTCTTCATCAACGACCCCGATGCGTTCACGGTGTCGCGACAGCTGATGGAGGAGAGAACGATTCAAGCGCCCTTGACCCTGGATGAGGCCGAGGTGTCGATCACCCTATCGGCTGTCTCGGGAGGGCTGTTCGAAATCGGCGACGACCTGCCGACGCTGGGACGAGACGAGGATCGGGTCGCGCTCATCAAGAACCCGGATCTACTGCGCATGGCCAAGCTTGGCAGAGCGGCAGTTCCCGTGGATCTTCTCACCTATGACGCAGCGGACCTGCAGCCCAGCGTTTTCTGCCTGCACGAAAGCGCCGGGCAGTCCATGGTCGCCGTTTTCAACTGGACGGATAAGGCCAGAACCCGCCGCCTGTCGTATTCCCAGGTACAGCTTTCCGCCGACAAACCGCACGACTTCAAGGACGCGCTGAAGCCCTCGCTCTCCGTGTCAGCGGCAGGAAATATCATCGAGTTGCGGTTGCCCGCACACTCGGTGCGACTCATCCGGGTGACCGATACTGCACGGTAAGCAGCCCGGCCCCCGGATTGTGGACGTTACAACCGCAGGCAAACCGATTTGCTTTCCGTGTACAAGTCGAACACCATTCCGCCCATTTCGCGGCCCCAGCCCGACTGCTTGTATCCGCCGAATGGCAATGCCGCATCGAACACGTTGTAGCAGTTGATCCATACGGTGCCGGCCCGCAATCTCGACGCCAGGATGTGCGCCTTGCTGATATCCCGCGTCCAGATCGCCGCAGCGAGACCATAGATCGATTCGTTGGCGCTACTCAGCACCTCCTCGGAATCGCTGAATGGAATCGCCGTGACCACCGGCCCGAAGATCTCCTCACGCACGACTTTCATGGTCGGCTTCACGTCGACGAGCACGGTCGGCTGGACGAAGTAGCCGGGCCCGCCGAGCCTGCCGCCCCCCGTAAGGGCTCTGGCACCCTCCCGGGCGCCCGAATCCAGATATCCGCAGACGCGATCGAGCTGTTCCTGCGAGACCAGCGGACCCATGGTTGTCGTGGGGTCGAGTCCGGGGCCGACGCGAATTTGCTTCGCGGCTGCAGCCACTCCCTCAACCACTCGGTCGAATACACTCTGGTGAACGAACAGCCGTGAGCCAGCCGTGCAGCACTGACCGTGATTGAAGAAAATGGCGTTGGCACTGCCGGCGATGGCCGCATCGAGATCGGCATCCGCAAGCACGATGTTGGGAGATTTTCCGCCGAGTTCCAAGGATACCTTTTTTAGATTTCCCGCCGCAGCCTGCAGGATCAGCTTGCCGACCTCGGTGGATCCGGTAAATGCGATTTTATCGACACCGGGATGCGCGGCGAGGGCGGCACCCGCGGTTTCGCCAAACCCTGGAACAATGTTGACCACACCAGCAGGAAAGCCCGCCTCCATGATGAGCTCACCTAGGCGCAACACGGAGAGCGGAGTCTGTTCCGCCGGTTTCATCACCACCGTGCACCCCGATGCGAGTGCCGGGCCTAGTTTCCAGACTGCCATCAACAAGGGGAAGTTCCATGGAATGACCTGCGCCACAACGCCGATGGGTTCACGCAGCGTGTAGGCCAGATACGGGTCGCCTTGCACCGACAGCGGGATGGTGCTGCCCTGGATCTTCGTCGCCCAGCCCGCCATGTAGCGGAAATGATCCACCGACAGCGGCACATCGGCTACGCGCGCGACCGTGAACGGCTTGCCATTGTCGAGGCTTTCCAACTCGGCGAACTCGTCCAGGTGTTGTTCGAGCAGATCGGCTAGTTTCCACAACAGCCGACCGCGCTCCGAAGGCGACATCTTGGGCCAGGGACCGCTTTCGAAGGCGCGACGAGCGGCGGCGACTGCCCGGTCGACGTCCACGCGATCGCCTTCGGCAACGTGCGCAAGAGGCTCACCCGTCGCTGGGTTATACGTGACGAATTGTTTCCCAGAAGCGCTCGTGACCCATTGGCCCCCGATGAGCATCTTCAACGGCTTTTCGATGAAGACCTTCGCTTTGGAATGCAGTTTGCTCGGCGCGGTCGCAGTTATCATGGTTCACCTCGGAGAATGTTGATTCAGGATGGTTTAAGGCAGTACGGCTTTGATGCCAGTGAGAGCGCAGAAATCGACGAGCGCGGCATACAGATGTTCACCGTACCCAAGACAGGCATATTCGTTCGTCCAACTCTGCAGCAGCACGTCGATATCGCAGTGAGCAGTGACGAAGCCATGGGGCCAAAAGGGAATGCCGCACTCATGTAAGCGCCGCTCGATCTGCTCGGACGACGGCTCGAACACCGTGGCGCGCGCGATCACCATTTGGAATTCGCCGTTCACGCGGCCGAGTCTGGCCAGAACCCCTTCGCCGACTTTGCAAACGAGACGCACCGACAGTCCTCCGGCCTCCCCCTCCGTGGGGATTCCGTGCTCGGAGAAGCCCGCGGGGCCCAATTTTCCGGCAAGCGATGGCGGGCAGGCGCCGTCGCCGATGATCTTGATCTCGTTTGTCCGGCGATCGATGTGTTGCAGGTCGCCGTAATAGACGGGCTCCTTGCTGAGCTTGGTCAGCAGCAGCACCGTCAGGGCGGTGTTGAAGTCCCCGAGCGTCGCGGTGCCGTGGCCATCCTCAAGCATCATGCTTTGTGCGAAGCAGGTTGCGGCATAGTCATTGCCAAGACCCGGGAAGGACTGGACCGTGTAGAAGTCGAACTTCTCCCGCACGACCAGCTTTTTGAGCGCCAGATAGAGCCGGATGGAGCGCTCGGTGACGGTGTTTTTTTCCGGAGCGGCGCCAAAGAGCTTCTCAAGGCGCGGTTGGAGCTGCGCAATTTCCTCTGCCGAAATTTCCTCGGCCGCATGGATTAGATCGGTCGTATCTCGCGAATCGATATCGACACCGAACATGCGCATCCACTGCGACGGATCGGCAACCCCGCAGGTCTGCCCCATTCCCCGACCGCCAAACGCGCCAAGTGTCGACATGTTGAGAAAATTCTTCAGATGCGCTGCACGCGCGTAGCTCACCACTTTTGCAACCGTGTCGCTGTCATCGACACCGCCATAGACAAATTTATGGGGCACACCGATCTCTAGCAGTCCGCCGTGCAGTACCAAGCCGCCCACCGGGCGCCAACCCTGCGAACCGGGGTGCGTCCAGATCAGCACGGCCTTGCCGCTGGCGGCGAAGTCGCGCACCGCCGCGACGAGATGCGCGGCCCAAACCCAGGTCGCCGAGAACAGCACAACCATGTCGATCTGGTCGTCGGATTTCATTCTCTTGAAAGCGCTGCGGGCCTCCTCCTTAGAGGCCACGACGATGGGGTATTCCACCACTGTAAGGCCGGCGGTGGACAGCGCATCCTTTGAGCGCTTCACGATGTCGGCATCGATGAATGGTGCCCCCATGGGATCCTTGAGCCCGTCTTTGTGGACGCCGTATACGATAAAACCGATGGTGGGGTGAATCAATGGTGCTCCTTCGCGCTGAGTTCTGATTTTTTCAAGCCTAATGGACTGCCAGCGATCTGAGGTCGCGGTAGCGCCGCGCCTGGTCCGCGTAATCCGCAGCCAAATTTTCATCGGGAGCGATCACGGTGCGTTCGCGGACCAGCGCCTCTACGGCCTGTTCCGCGCTCGCGTACTCGCCGATCGCGACGCCGGCTAAAATCGCCGTGCCAAGACAGGTCGCCTCCTGCTGCTGCATGACGTGCAGGCGGCAGCCGGTGAGGGCCGCACGCAGTTGCAATCCGAGCAGCGAGCGGGCGCCGCCGCCGGTCACATACAGATCCTTGAAAGCTCCGACCGCAACGCCCAGCGCTTCCGTCAACAGCGCGAGTTCGCAGGCCAGACCCTCGAGAATTCCCTTGTAGATGCCTGCGCAGGTGGTTGCGGCACTCAGGCCCGCGATGACGCCTCGAGCCTGCGGATTGAACTCAGGGTTCCCCGTCCCGACGAGGTGCGGCGTGATGCACAGGCCCGTGGGGCCCGCGGGTGCGCGCTCCGCGAGAAGGGCATAGTGTTGTTGCTCGCTGTCGTGAGGGTCCCGGCGCCCGTCCGCCATGCTCTCCATATACAACAGATCGTGGAACCACTTGGTCATGATTCCGGAGGGGAAATAAGCGAGCGTCACATACCGATCGGGAACGACGTGACAATAGGAGTTAAGCGCCGCAGCGAAGGCGTGATCGTTCAGATTGGGGGCGTCGCCGGCGGCAATCAGGCACTCGTACGTGCCGAGGGAATGGGCAACGCGCCCGGTGCGGATGACGCCCGAACCCAAGGCGCAGCAGGGCTGATCGTGTCCTCCGAGCACGACGGAAATCCCTGCCGTCAACCCGAGTTCGATCGCAGTGGAGGAGTTTAACTGGCCGATGATGGTGCCGGCAGGAACAGGGATTGGCAGCCGCGCCTCGGCAAGCTCAGCGGCCGCAAGCACCGTGTGCGACCAGCACCGCTTGCGCACGTCGAAGGCTAAGTAGCGTGAAGCCAGTGAGTGGTCGATGTACGGAGTCAGACCCATCTTCTGCAGGATATAGCCGATCAGCGACAAAAACCGGTCGACTGCCGCGAACAGGGCGGGCTGGTGCTTGCGCAGCCACAGGATCTTGGGCAGCGGATACATCGGATGCGCGCCGAGGCCCGTCACTTCAAACAGGCGCCGGCGCCCGATCAGCTGTTCACACTGCGCCGACTCCATCGTTGCCCGATTATCCTGGTTCAAAATGGCGTTCATCAACGGCCGACCGCGCGCATCGACGGGCACAAAAGTTTCGCCATGCGAGCTGAGACAGAGCGCCTGCACGGGATCGCGCAATTCTCGACCGACGACTTGGCAGCAGGTGCGCACGGCATCCCAGAATCGGTCCGGATGCAACTCTGCGAACGCCGGGCGGGGGAACTCAGGAATGTAGCTGACGGAGTGCTGTGCTAGGCACGCTCCGCTGGTGGCGAACACCACCGCCTTGCAGCTGCTCGAACCGATGTCGATGGCGAGCAGACTCATGAGTTCTCGATCCCGATCATTGCAAGAACGGCTTGACTGGCACGGCGAGAAGCCGGCCGCGAGGGCCGGCTTCCGTGAACTTGGCGCGACCCTTGCGGATCGCGAAGCGCTGCACTCCGCCGAAATCCGCGGGCACTGCAAACAAAAAAATCATGAAGCGGATGGAAAGCGCACATTTTGCAGGCAGCCAGCGATACGTCCGCTCGCCGAACAGCGGTCCCTGATCGATGGTTTCGCGCCGGGGAATTGCAAAGGGGGTGGTGCTGAACTCCATACCGCGACAAAAGCTTCGCCTCGACCAGGGTTTCGCCGCACGGTGGTGCCGCTCTTCCCAATTGCCAACCCACGGAAAATCCGCGCGCCGAAAAGCGTATGCCACCAACAACCCTTGCGCTGGATTGCAGGCGCTGATGAAGGACAGGTCCTGCGAAGGGTCGAGCAGCTGGGCGGTGTAGTGCTCGAACCGTCCCTGGCCGCTGCGGCGCAAATCGGCGTGACCGCCCAGTTTTTTTGGCGCATTCGGCCAGATAAATTCCGCGTCAGCCGCGAGACCGTTTCGATCGCTGCGGCCGGCAGCGCACACCATTGACCGGGTCGCGGGCATATCGAATAGCGTGGTCCCGCTTTCTAAAAAAGGCGGACCGAAGGTCACGTGTTGATTCCACGAAATGGGCCGATCGTAACGGCTTAGGTTCTCTGCGCGCTCCTCGCAGTAAATAACGGCATGAGCGGGGTCAAGAGCGATCGTCCGGCTGAATTCGATCTGCGCATCCGGCAGCGTGCATCCATAGCGTAGGGCCGCACTGTCGGTCGTCTTAAGACGTTTCCACGCCGCGCAGGGGGCTTCACCATGGGTCGTGAGTCCCGCGGCGACTTCCTCGGGCGACGGTGGGCCGAAGTGATCGAAGCTCACACTGTGCCCGGCCAGCCCCGCGAGTAATTTCCCGTCGGGCGCAGGCCCGTACTTGCGCTGGTGCCTGCCCGGCAGGTAGCGGTGTGGATCGATCGTGGACCAATGCGGTCTCCACAACGGATTGACCGCGGGGACGCAAGCGAGTCCCAGTTCGCAGATGTGGCCGCCGCTCAATACGACCGCGATGTGGCCCCATTCAGCGCGGAGCCGATAGCCCGCCCGATCGTCCAGGATGTCCCTGGAGCGCTCGATTCGAATCTGCTGAGCTTGCGGCATAGTTGTTGATAACCGGCCTCAGACTCCATCCAGAATAGTGCGGGCCCGCTGCAGAAACGACACCATATCGGGGGCTTGGAACACATTACGACCGAAAAACACACCGGCCGCTCCCGCGAGCGCCACCTCTCGCACCATGTCCAAGGCGCCGTCATCCGACCCCTGCCGGTTTCCACCCAGCACCAGGATCGGGATGGGACATTCCTCCACGACAGCCCGCATGGAATCCGGATCGCCGGAGTAGTCGGTCTTGATCGCGTCCGCACCGAGTTCGAGCGCCATCCGGGTGTGCAGGTTCAGCCATTTCGGATCACCGGGACGATCCACATTCTTGCCACGCGCGAGGGTCTCGACGATGAAAGGTATGCCGACGCGTTCGCATTCGCGGGCCACCTCGGCGGTCCGCGTAATTTCCTGACTCTCGAATTGAGTATCACCGGTGCCCACCACCATATAGGTCAACACGGCGTCCGCGCCGTGACGCAGAGCTTCCTCCGGCCGCGCCAACTGGGCGCTGCGCAGTTCGGTGCCGCCCTGGTGCGCGTGCGGCGACCAGATGGTAGTCCAATCAATCCGCGCGATGATGCCAGGCGGGGCCGTGTTGATTTTCAACTCAGCAAACTGCCGTATCAAACCGAGATTGAGAAGGATTGAATCCGCCTTCGCCTGCGCGAACCGCTCCATCTGTCGCAGTGGGTTCTGAGTACCGGGAATCGGCCCCAACACCAGCGCATGGTCAAATGCCACCACCAGCGCGCGATGCCCCGCCCCACCCAGAACGCGATTCAGTCTGATCTTCTTGCCACTTTCGGCCACTGCTCATCCTCCGTAGCGGAATTCCAATTTCTGAACGCAAACATAGTATGAGTTTGAGCGATCGTCAACTTTTTTTGTTGTTTTTTGTTCGAATTTTTTCTTTAGCGGTTGCCACCTGAGACTCTGCAATGATCACCTGCAGCCCAAAATCCTGCAAAGCCTTGATATGGCGCGCATCGGTTTTGGAGTCCGTTACCAAGATGCTAATATCGGTGACCGGGCCCACGTAGGCGAACGATTGCTTCCCAAACTTGCCATTGTCGGCGAGGGCAATGCGAGTCTTGGCCGCCTGCATGATCATCTTTTTGATTTGCGCCTCCTCGTGACTGGCTGTGGATATGCCGTAATGCGGATCGACGGCGCTGACACCGAGGATGGCTTTGTCCAGCCGGATCTCCGACAACGCACGCTGGGTCCAATCGCCCGCCAGGTAAAAGGTATCCTTTAGCAGCGCTCCGCCCGTGCACATCACGACGACGCCCGGACTGTGTTGCAACTCGCAGACAATGCTCGGTGAATTGGTCACCACCGTCAGACGATGGCGGCGAGCCAGGAGCCGCGCCAACTCGAAAACCGTCGTGCTGCCCTCGAGGAAAACGGTGTCGCCGTCGAGAATGAATTGCTCCGCGGCGCGGGCAATTTGCAACTTCTCCGTGGTGTTGCTGCGCGCGAGCGCGTCATAGGAGGGCTGAAAATTCGTGCTCGACATGCGGGAGACCGCGCCGCCGTGGGAGCGCACTAGCAGGCCTTCGCGCTCCAGGGCCTCCAGGTCACGCCGTATGGTGACTGCGGTGACTTGCAGCATTTCGCACAGATACTTGGCGGTGACCGTGCGATGGGCGGCCAGCACCTCCCGGATTTGAAAACGCCGTTCTTCTGCAAGCATGGTGAAGCCCGAATAAAATTTGGATTGTAGCCGAACGCTGTCGAACTTGAGCGGGAATGAGCCGCCCGAGACCCGCCGGCGCGCCACTGCAACAATCAAAATATCATGAAAACGATCACAAAGTGATACAGTCACAGCGGGTCGACGCGATGCCGTGGAGTGCCAGGAGGGATGATGCAAGAAAACGCACCGTTAGCCGACGCCGGCACAGCGCCGAAGCTGCGCCGTGCACTGGGCCTTTGGGATCTGGTGTTGTACGGGATCGTCGTCATTCAACCCACCGCTCCCATGCCTGTCTATGGAGTGGTCAGCGAACAGGCCCACGGTCACGTGGTGACCGCCATATTGATCGCCATGGTGGCGATGCTGTTTACCGCCGTCAGCTACGGCCGGATGGCGCAGGCCTACCCCAGCGCCGGATCCGCATTCACCTACGTCGGCCGGGAAATCCATCCCGCGCTCGGTTATGTCACCGGCTGGGGGATGGTCATGGATTACCTGTTGAATCCCCTGATCTGTACCATCCTGTGCGCGCAGCTTGCGGGTAACTATGCGCCCGGCGTGCCGTACATGGCCTGGGCCGTGTTGTTTGCCATGCTGTTCACCGGCGTGAATCTGTTTGGCATTCGCAGCGCCGCCCAGATCAACAGCGCCCTGGCCATCGGCATGGGCATCGTGATCGCAATTTTCTTTGTAGTGGCCGCACACTATGTGTTCCGCAACCCGCACGCCGAAGCCGGGTTCTTCTCGCGGCCTTTCTACGACCCGCATACCTTCGACCTGAGGTCCGTCCTAGGTGGAACCTCGCTCGCGGTCCTGACGTACATTGGATTCGACGGGATCTCCACGCTCTCCGAAGAAGCGAAGAATCCCCAGCGCAACATTCTGCTCGCCACGGTATTGGTCTGCCTGATCACGGGGCTGCTCGCGAGTTGCGAGGTGTATGCGGCGCAGTTGATCTGGCCTGCCTCCAAACCCTTCCCGGATGTCACCACGGCCTTCGTCTACGTGTCGGGTATGGCGGGCGGCCCCTGGCTGCGGTCGCTGGTTAACGGGACGCTGCTGGTGGCAACCGTGGGCTCAGGCATAGGCTCACAACTCGGAGCGGCCCGTCTTTTGTACGCCATGGGCCGCAGCAATGCGCTACCCCGAGCCTTCTTCGGCGTGCTGGACGAGGCGCGGCAAATTCCCCGTAATAACGTGTTATTCGCCGGTGCCCTGGCATTGGTGGGTGCGCTCGCGATTAACTTCGAACAGGGCGTGGAGCTGCTCAACTTCGGTGCATTGGTCGCCTTTATGGGCGTCAATGCCGCGTCCTTCGTTCGCTACTACCTGCGGGCGAGGCCGCGAAAACTCATGGACGGCCTAGTGCCGCTGTGCGGATTTCTCGTCTGCCTGTCGCTGTGGTGGACCCTCAACGGCTACGCCAAGATCGCGGGCGTGGTCTGGATGATGGTTGGACTCGGCTACGGGGCGGTGCGGACGCGAGGGTTCCGCGGCGACCTGATCAGATTCGAGCTGCCTTCCGGCCACTAAAAGCAGTGGCCGCCTATCGTCCCGGGTGCACGTCGCGCCGCACCAGGCCAAGATCGATCGCCGCCGCCATCGCCTTGTACCCAGCATCGCGGGGATGCAGATGGTCGCCGCTGTCGTACGCGGCAAGAAAACGATCGGGAGCTGCCATGTCATGCGTCGCCAGGTCGAAATCCACGACCGCATCGAAGGCGCGCGCATCGCGAATCCAGGCGTTGATTTGGGCGCGCATCTGCTCGCCACCAGCGGAGTGGTAAGGCCAGTCCACACCGCCGAACGGCGTCAATGTCGCGCCCCAGATCTTGATGCCCCTGGCGTGCGCACGGCTGATCAGCGTCTTCATGCCGTCAATGATTCGATCGGCGTTGATGTTCGCCTCCCGAGTGTCGGGCGGCGGCAGGTTGCCGATGTCATTGATGCCCTCGAGCAGCACGATGAGGCGCACGCCGGGCTTGTTGAGCGCATCCCGGTCGAAACGCGCCAGCGCCGCAGGGCCCGTACCATCGTGCAGAATGCGATTGCCGCTGATGCCGGAGTTGACCACCGCAACATCGGCAAGTGAGGGGTCGCCCTGCAGGCGGGCCGCGAGAACGTCCGGCCAGCGCGAATTGGCATCCTGGGTCGCCGCATCTCCGTCAGTGATGGAATCGCCGAAGGCCACGATGGAGGCGGCGCCGGCCGCTGCGCTGACCTCCACGTCGGTCAGGAAGAATCGGCTGGCCGACACTTCGTTGTTTGGCAGCGTCGCATCGGCGGTATGCTCGCCAGTGGTGGTGATGTAGGCGGTTTGCCCGCCAAGCGCATGCACGGTAGAGGCCGTACCGATCCCGGACGGTAGGTAAAGGCTCACGGCAAGTTCTTGCAGAGCCGTCACCGACAATGCGACCGGGTCGCTCAGCACATCAGCCCCTTTCTCGATGGTGACGGCTGGCGCGTGCGCGAAGGTCACGACATGGTCGGTGCTCGGCCGGATCGAGGAGCCCGCCGCGTGCACAGCAAGATGGACCGGACCGATCGTCACGGCGCCCGTGCCGAACAGATTGGAGAGGCGTATCCGCACGGTCGACCCGCCAATGCTGGTGCGCACGATTTGCCGCACGGTCTGCGCGGCAAACGCTGGACCGGCGGAGTCGGGCGCAGCAGTCCAGGCGGTGATCCAAGCGGTATTCGTGGCGGATACTGCGGGGCGCAGGTGTTCGAATACGCGCTGCGCATTGGCGTAGTAGATCTTATCGATGACGCTCTTCGGCAACTCGAGTCCGGCTACGTCTGCCGCAAGGGTATCAATATGCTGCGCGGCATTAGTGGCAAGGTACTTCCAATCGGAACGCCAGGTCGCATCGGCCTCCTGCGGAAATTGCCGCTGATCGACGGGCGGATTTTGCGCATGGCCTGCGGCCTCGGCGGGGTCGTCCGTAAGGTCGGTGCCGTACAGCAGGCGATCCTGGTACTCGATGAAAAAGCGACGCACTTTCCCCCGCTCCTGTGTTGACTGATACTGCATCTGCGACATCCGTGCAGCCAGATCCACCGTGGCGTTTGGGTAGGCATCCAGGAACTTTGCCAACGCGTCGACGCTCCATTCGAGGCTCGCCATATGCGCACCGACGAAGGACAGCCGGGGATGCCTCGCGACGAATCGGTCACGCGCTGCCATCAGTTCCTCGTAGCGCGGCATCTCCGGATGCAGATACATGTAATAGTCAGGATGATCGCGGAAATAGCTCCGATCGTCCTCGGTGATCATCTCCGCCATCGGTAGCCAACAATCTTTCGGCTCCCCCTGGTGCGCGATCAGCGGCAAGCCCAATTTCTGAATGTGCGCCATCACTCCGTCGAAGCCGGGATCGTCGATCATGAGCAATTTTCCATGCGCATCCTTCTCGACCATGCCGACGTTTTTCCAGATCTTAACGGCGACGGCGCCGCGTTTGAATTCGGCCTCGATCGCTTCGTTTGTCTTTACGGTCCAGCGATGCGTCCCGAAACCAGCCATGGAAAAGGTGGTCGCAAAATGAAAGTGCGCGGGGTCAACCTCCTGGAGTGCATGGGCGATGCGCGCCTGCTCGGGGAGCGGCGGGAAATCGGGATAGTCAACGTTGATCGACAACAATTCAAAGCCGTCACGGCGCGCCATATTGAGGAACCCATGGTCGTCTGTATTGGCATGGACATGCGCATCAAATTTTGGCACCCGCAAAAAATCGGCCTCCGAATAGCTCGATTCGGCGTGCGCGGTACAAAAAAGCCCGGCCGCGCACAGCACAATCGCCGCTGCCCTCGCACAGATCACGTCAGAACCGGTACGAGAGGCCGGCCACATAGGTGCGGCCGTAAGCGCTGTAGCCTGCGCCGACACCGCTGGTGCTGGCGCCGATCGATTGGCCCGGGGCCCACGGGAGCAGCGGATTGCCGTTCAAATACGTGCGCGCAATGGCGTCGGTCAAATTCCTGCCCTCCACGAACACGTCGAAACCCTTGGAAATGCGGTAGTGAGCGCTCGCCGTCACCCAGGTGAACGCGTCGGAGATGGCCGGGAAATTCGGCACTTCCGTGCACTGCGAGCAGGCGAAAGTATAACTCGAGGTGTGGTCCACATTCACGTCTAGGTTGAACGGCCCCTTGTCATAGATGAGACTGATCGAGGCCGTGGTCGGCGGCGCCGAGTTCACGGCGCCCGTCGCGTTGCCGAACTGATCGTAGCCTTGGCTCCAAGTGCGCGTGACCTGCATGTGGGTGCCCAAGCCGTTGTCGAGAAAATGTTGCCAGCTGAGCTCTATTCCGTAGTAAGTCTCCTTGGCGCCGTTCGCCGGCGAAGTGACAGTCCACGGGAACGGTGTCCCGGGCACGGTTCCCGGGGGACCGCCAACGTATTGTTGGGTACCGAGATCCACGTTGGTTTTGACTCCCGTATAGATGTCGTCGATGACGCGCTTGTAGAAAAACGCGGTGGTTAGAGCGGCGTGCGGTTGGTAGTACCACTCGGCAGATAGGTCTGTAGACCACGCCTTGATGGGTTTGAGGCCGGCCTTACCCGTATAGGCGAGTTGCGCCGTACCGTTGATGGCTTGGTTCGTCGCATTCGGCGCAAGCTGATTGAGGTCCGGGCGTGAGACCGTCTCGTTGATCGCGCCACGCAACTGCAGGCGATCGGGCACCGCCCAATAACTTAGGTTGAGCGACGGCAGCACCAGGGTGTAAGGCGATGTCTGCGAGAACGCCTGCGACTTGCTGTAATCGACGAAGAACGTCTGGTTCGAATTGGCGATGGACGGGGTCCAGACGTCTATGGGCACGTTTTGGGCGGCCGAGGCGGTCGTTGTCGTATGAACTACGCGTAGCCCGAAATTTCCCGACCAGTCCTGACCGGCAAAGGTCGACTCGACGTAAAACGTGTAGGTCTTCTCGGTCACGTCGTACGAATTGAACGGGTTACGCTGCGGCAGGGTGCTTGCATAGTTGAACGGTTGCGTGCACGGCAGAGCACTGCAAAAGAACGAATTCGGCAGGCCGTCCAAGCTTTTCAGGAACGCGGTCAGCTGACCGACGTTCAGCTGCGGCAGAATCGAGGGATAGGATCCGCCCGCACCGTGCATGAAATTCGGCGGTGCGGTGAACGAGAGCACATTGAACCCCTGCGACCCGAAGCTATACGGGTTGCACTGCACCGGACAGCCCGCCGTTTCATACAGGCTGCCGTACTGGCCCGAGCCATTGGTCCAGTCGTTGCTGCTGTCGACGCGGGTTTTCTCGCGGCTGCTGTAGCCGACGCCCGACAACAGCTTGTCGAAGATCCCGAAACCCATCTGGTAAGACCCATCGAGGGTGAAGCCGGTGATCTGATCGCGCACCGAGTAGCCGTTGAACCCGTCGTAGTGCGTGGACCAGTATTTGTTGTCGTTCAGAAACCCCGAATTCATCAGGGCGTTATAGGAACAGTAGCCCGCCATCGTGGCGCTCGCCGTGCCGCTCGGACACGCAGAAATGCCAAGCTGGCTCGGGGGAATCATCACGTTGACATTCGGCAGACTGTGCGGCACGTCCGTCACCGTGATCAGATCCTGCGAATACGGCGTCGCCGACACCAGACCCGCCGTGACGAATGTATCGGCGCCGCCCTCTGGGCGATCGGCCGTCGAGCGATAAGCGTCGAGCGCCAGCGTGAATTTGTCGTTCGGCCGCCATTTGGCGTTGATGCCATAGGCAGTCGTGGTGACGTTGCGATTGGTCGTGTTGTTGACGATCTCCGGCGTGAAGTTCGACGAGGTCACGGCGGTAACGATGCCGTTCTTCACGGTCGCGGGGCCCCAGGTCGGGTTGCCATTCTGGTCCGTGGTGTAGGGAAAATAATACGCTTGGTTGTAGCCGATCTGCGGATCATCGAGCTTCGTCCACAGCCCGTCGGCGGTGAGCGTCAACGCGTCGCTCGGTCGCCATTCGAGTTTTCCGGACAAGGCATCGCGCTTTTTCCGGTCGAAGATCGAGCCGAACGTGACGCAGCACGGGGTCGCGATGAGCGGAACGCTGGTCGCGGTGGGCGGGACACCGGGGTTGTTCGGGTCCGCAGCCGGATATAAGGACGGACCACTACCGTTGGGGTCGTAATACGCGGGACCGTAGATATTCTGGTTGTACGCGTTCAGCGAGTCGGAGCGCGTGCGATTGTCCGAAATCACGCCAGCCAACAGAAATCCCAGCGTGTGGTCGAGTACCGTGTCCTCGACGAAGACCGAGAGTTTTTTCCCACGGAGCGTCGACAGGGCGTTGTAATTTCCCTCCAGATGCGTGCCGGCATGCAAGCCGGGATTATCGAAGGGACTTGCGGTGCGCAAGTTCACTGTGCCACCGATGCTGCCCTCGAGCGCGGAGGCCTCGGAGGATTTGAGCACGTCGGCGCCCGAAATGATCTCGGATGGCAACACGTCGAATGCCAGGTCGCGACCGTCATCGTCGCTCGCCAGGATCCGATTGTTGAGAGTCACAATGTTGTACTGGGGTCCGAAGCCGCGCACGCTCACCTTCTGTCCTTCACCACCGGTCGTGCGACTGATCGTGATTCCCGGCAGGTGTTCGAGGGAGTCGGCGACGTCAGCATCCGGGAACCGGCCCAGTTCCTCGGCATTAATTGAATCCAGCACGACCGTCGCATTTTTCTTGACGTCGAGCGATTTCTCCAAACTTGCCCGCAGGCCCGTGACGACGATTTCCTGCAGCGCAGAGTCGCCGGCCGGTGCCGTCCGCGGGACGGTCGCGGTCGCCGCTGATGCCTCGCCGGGTGCGTTCAGAGCAGCGGTGGCGCCGTCCGCCGCATGGGCAACGCTGCCCGCCAAAAGTGGCAGACAGACCGCTATAAAGGTGGACGTGAGGTTTCGCACTTTAAATTCTCCCTGGATTTTGGTCTTACGAGGCGAACTGAGGCATGGCGCATGTTTTAAATTGCATATTGTGGTTTTTTCTTCTAATTTTTATTTTATTGATCTTTTAGAATTAGTCAACTGACATCGGTGCGCCCCGGCTTAGGTTAGTGCTGCATAGTGCCTGGGAAGCTCCGCGAGCGCCGGCGACCGACGTCATCGTCGACGCAGTAAACCGAGCGCGCGTTGCATCGCATGTACCTGGGCGGCGCGGTCTTCCCTCGAATGAGATCGGCTAGATACCGCCCATGTGCCCGGAACGTACAAAGGAGTTATGGTGGCCAGGGGGGCCCTGAGATAGATCGACTACGATTTTCTTTTGGTTCTGTTTTTATTTTTTTCGGGAATTTGAGTTGCCCCCAAAACGTCACCGGTTTACGAAAGATGGGGAATTATAGGGTATTTCCGCTTGGGGACGACTAACTACGCTGGTACACTTTTCATCTTAATCATACCGCGAATTCCATGCTACGCAAGTTTTGCGCACTTTCTGCGATGCCAATCAAACGACAACCTTCATCCAACTTCCCCCTCCGCCTTGATCGTGTTAACGGCTGGCCAGCCGGGAAACTGCTCTCTTGTGGCGCTCGACAAGTGCTCACATATTGAGCTAACAAACCCCAGCGTGTCTGAACCTTCTTTTTGTCTGGTCCGTCTTGATGGCTGATTGAATCGTTCGTCGGCCCTGGAACCGGTGCTTTACAAGCGCTGGAAATTCGGATCCCTGAACGATTCGGGGCCAAATTGGCACGTTTGAGATTATAGGTGGGCGGATCGGCCTCAAACTTGGCTTTGGGCGTTTCCACGGCCATGTGACAGACAGGATCGACCGCCTTGTCGGGAGGAGGCGGGAGCGCACCGCTATTCGGGGCGTCCCTGCCATCGGAGTGGCCGTGGCCATGCCCCATGACGTGGGTGCCGCATCCGAAGCGCATCATCAAGAAGAACAATCCGCCCCAGATCAGAAAGTAGATAAGCGAATTCATTGCCTTACTCCGAGGGCGCGTGAGCCCAGTTACTGTTTCGCAATCGGGTTCGGCTCGCCACCTCGCGCGCCCACCGGCGCGCCGAAGCGCGGAAAGAATCGCGGTGTTTGAGGTGCATAATCCCGCCAAGCTTGACCGAAAGCCCGTTCTGAATCGCGCTCCTCGACGATCGTGAGCCTGACATACATCCACACCAAGATCGGAAACATCGCCAGCGTCAGAAGAGTCGGCCACTGCAGCAGAAATCCGAACATGATCAAAACAAAGCCGTCGTACTGAGGGTGCCGCACCCGCGCGTAAGGCCCGCTGCTTGCCAAGGCGTGCAGACGTTGGGCTTGATATAGGACGCGCCACGAGCTCGCGAGCAACCAGAAGCCGGCGCCGATGGCGAGTAGGCTCGCCACATGCAACGCCCCAAGATGCGGATCGCCGTGCTGACCCGTCAGCGTCCACCAGAGGTGTCCGGCATCATGCGACAGAAGATTTAATCCCGGATAACGCGTCTGGAGCCATCCCGAGAGCAAGTAAATCGTAAGCGGAAAGCCATACATCTCCGCAAAGAGCGCGACAATGAACGCGGAGAACGCGCTGAAACTACGCCAGTCCCTTGGCGTGGAAGGTTTGAAGAAGCTGAACGCAAAGCCGACAAAAACCACCGTGTTGATGAGGGCCAACGCCCAAAGACCGTAGGCCGGAACGTTATCGTGGGTCATCGCGATCTCTCTCGTTCTGACACCGACGATTCGCGCTCAGGCGTCGAGTGATCAGAGTCCGCGTGTCGATCGTGCCCGTGGTGCATGAACAGCATCATGATCGGACACGCCAACAAGAATAGGTATGGCAAGAGGCCATACATATGCGCTCGGTGTTCCGTGAACAAGAAAAATGCGGCTATAGCACCAAAGCCTATTGCCGTCAGCCCCACGGCTGAACGCCAGAACGGCGATTGCCCTGTTTCTGTCATGTTCATATGGACGATTCCTTAATAGAATGAGGTCTGAGCGGCAGTACCCACCAAAAGGAGGCCTTCCTGAATCTTCGGTAGTATTGTAGGAGTCTCGACAGCTCGATCCATACGTATTTTCCGTATGATGCTGCAAACGCTCCTAACTCGTTGTGGCCTTAAAGGGCGATACGCTCTCGTTGGCTGCCGAGTAGCAGATCGGGATGTATTCGCCCCATGAATCAGTGGCTAATCTAAGTCGGCACCAATGAGCGCATGTAAAAGTAGATACAACGGTGGCTGCGGCATCGAAAAGTCGGTGAACCGATGAAATCCGATACACCGACGGCCGATTCTGAATTGGAATCGCTGCAACGCGACACTTTCAATTATTTTCTGCGCTGGACGAATCCCGAAAATGGACTAGTACTCGATAAGAGCGCGCCTGATTGGCCCGCCAGCATTGCGGCAACCGGATTCGCACTGGCGGTCTATCCAGTCGCCGTAGAGCGTGGCTTCATTTCGCGTGAAGCTGCTGTCAAGGTGATCCTTACCACGCTGCGATTCTTCTGGAACAGCAGCCAAAGTTCTGAGCCGGATTCCACGGGCTACCGCGGCTTCTATTATCATTTCCTCGACATGCACACTGGCCGGCGCGCGTGGCATTCAGAACTATCGACGGTGGACAGCGCCATTTTGCTCGCCGGGGTTTTGACTGCGGGAGCGTATTTCGGGGCAGACACCGCCGAGGAGGGTCAGGTACGCGCCATTGCCGACGCGCTCTATCAACGAGCTGACTGGCCATGGGCGCAGAACGGCGGGGCGACGGTTACACATGGTTGGACACCGGAAAGTGGGTTTTTGCGATGGCGGTGGCAAGGTTATGACGAAGCGCTCGTGCTCTATATCCTGGGACTGGGTTCGCCAACGCACCCGCTGCCCGAGAGTAGCTACACCGCGTGGGCTTCCACATATGAGTGGAAACATAGTTACGGATACGAATATCTGTATGCGGGGCCGCTGTTCACGCATCAAATTTCGCACGTCTGGATTGACTTCCGCGGCATCCAGGATGCCTTTATGCGGGACAGAGGTATCGACTATTTTGAGAACACACGGCGTGCAACCTTCGTGCAGCAAAGGTACGCGATCGAAAATCCGAAACAATTTGAGGGGTATGGGAAGGATTGCTGGGGCATCACCGCGAGCGATGGCCCGGGCCCGGCAAACATCCTAGCGCACGGCCGTCAGCGCCAGTTTTTCGATTACCTCGCACGCGGCGTGCCGGACGGACCAGACGACGGTACCATCGCGCCCTGGGCGGTCGTCGCGTCGCTGCCGTTTGCGCCAGAGATCGTACTGCCCGCCATCGATTATTTAGTCAACAAACTTGATCTGAAAACGGGCAACTCGTGTGGCTTCAAGGCGACCTTTAATCCAACCTATCCGGACAAGCACGACAACCCACACGGCTGGGTATCGCGATGGCATTACGGTATCAACCAGGGGCCAATCAACCCCATGATCGAAAACTACCGGACCGGACTTCTGTGGCGCTTGATGAAAAGTTGCCCTTATGTGGTCAACGGATTACGGCGCGCGGGGTTCTCCGGTGGTTGGTTGTGACGTTGCCTAATCAACCTAGTGGAGTGCTTCATTCTGTTTGGAACTTAAGCGGCTATTTGCACGAATGACCTTTTGCAAGATGTAGCGAGCGCTCTTGGTCCAAATAAATGGCTTGGGATTGGTGTTGTGATGCTCGATGTAATCGTCGATGGCAGTGACCAACTCGGGCACGCTGGTGAACACACCGCGGCGCAAACGTTCCACTGTGATGTCGCGAAAGAAGCGCTCGACCATGTTCATCTACGAAGCTGAGGTCGGCGTGAAGTGCATGTGAACGCGCGGTCGCTTAGCAAGCCACCTCTGCACGGCCAGATGTTTGTGGGTCGCGTAATTGTCGGCGATCAAATGCAGCTCCTTCTCCGCTGGCGTCTCACGCTCGATCTGGCGCAGGAACCTCAGCCATTCGACGTGGCGATGCCGCTGCTGACACTGGACGATGACCTGGCCATCGAGTACGTTGAGCGCCGCGAACAACGTGGTCGTGCCGTTGCGCTTGTAATCGTGCGTCATCGTCGCCGCGCGCCCCTTCTTCAAGGGCAACCCAGGTTGCGTGCGATCCAGTGCCTGGACTTGGCTCTTCTCGTCGCAGCACCAGCGCATGCTCCGGTGGGGCCATGTACATGCCGACGATGTCCTTGAGCTTTTCTATAAACTGCGGGTCGCGCGAGACTTTGAAGACTCGCACCCGATGCGGCTTCAACCCGTGCTGGCGCCACACCCGCAGTACCGTGGTGTCGCTGACACCCACCAGCTGCGCCGCATCGACCTTCACAGGTCGCCCACCGCGCGGCAAGTCCTGCTGAATCGCCGCCAATCCTCCCTCGGTATACCGAGTGCGCAGCGTCCGACCTGCACACGACCGAGGCCGAGTTGCGCGGCAATCGTCTCGTTGTCCAATCCATCCGCAGCGCCCAGCACGATCTGCGCACGGCGGGACAATCGGACGCTGACCGTCTTGGATCGCGCCCATTGCGTCAACTGCGCACGCTCTTCACTCAAGAACACGATTACCGCCGCTACACGCATCGCTTGATCCCCACTGATGGCCCCAATCGGAGGACAAGTAATGATCGTATTAGTTCTGCTAATTATGAAGCACTACACTAGCGGAGTCATCATTGACCCCCATCCATTCCCGAAGCGTTGTGCATTTTTCACCTAGGGCACTCTTCCGACGCTTCGGGTAACGGCCGAGTCGGCTCGAAGTCTTCGCGTTGCGTGAATACCGGTGCGAAGCCGCCCTCTGGCGTGCGGAAGTTCGTGGTTTGTCCCTGATACAGACGCGCCGCCACGAGTTGTACTGCTCCGGCGTAAGCATAATTTCGAACATCGGCTTTCAGTG
>JAYVYN010000032.1:0-8382 GCA_043784265.1 Gammaproteobacteria bacterium
GGTATTGCCTCGTTTGGTTTCTTTTACAAAGATATTCACGACTATATTGTAACCAATGGGCAACAGGTAGTGGGTGGCCCTCAAAAATCGGGTGGCAACTTAGGCATCGTCGACATTTTTAGTTATTCGAACGCGCCACATGCTCACGCTTTTGGCACCGAATTAAATTATGTGCAGCACTTCAAACAATTGCCGGGGGCGCTTGCGGGCATTGGCCTGTCTACCAATTGGACCTGGGTTAATTCGTTATATAAATTACCCATTCCAGACGCAAACAACCTAACGACCATTACTCGGAATTCAGTGCTGCCCTCTACTTCGCGAAATTCTGCAAATTTCGAGCTGCTGTACGATCTGCCAGGCTTAAACTTATCGCTCGGAGCTTATTACACTAGTCGTAATATTTTTGGCGTGAATGCAGATCCTGCAGTAGAAATTTGGACCCAGGATCGCCTGTCGGTGGACTTTGGTAGTCAGTATCACGTTTCGGACCTGTTAGCCGTTTATTTAAATGTAAAAAATCTAACGAATACCCCACTGAAATTCACCGAGGGCAAAGGCGAGAATCGAGTCATTCAGCGCGAATTTTATTCAACTACGCTAACAGCCGGAGTAACCTTAAAATTCTAATTTGAGATTTCGATCAAGCCTACGATAAAGTTTGATCTGATTGGTATGCTCCTGACAATGCGGTCAGGAGCATCGGGCTGAACAATTGAATGCCGGCGAGAAACCGACCTGAACCGTCGGCCTTTTGATTCTCTTCTCGGGCGGCACACCATGCCACCGTACCGTTGACCGCCAATTTGATTTGTGGCCCGGTAAACTCGACCGCAACTTTAAGACGTTCGGCTAACAGCGCATCGATATAAATTCGAATACCAAAGCTTGAAATATTATTGATGATTTTGATGGCATATCGGGCGGTTGGAGTTAACAACTGAAACTCGCCTTCAGGAGGGCGAACCAGTGGATAGCGTGGATGAATGCGTTGTTCAATTGAGACCATTTTATTTCCCCATTCTATTTGGCAAATAGCATGCCACCCATAGGGGCGTGTTTGCTAGGTCGAAAGCTTAAAACTGTGATATCGCGCACAGCCTAAGTGGCCACGCCGTTACCGAATACTGTCTCGAACTCGCTCAACCATACTTGCAATCACGTTTACGTTAGCGCAATTTTCCATAGTAAGTGTAGTCCTTTCAATGTGTCACCATGCACGCAATTAGTCTTGCTTATGCCAAAGCGCATTTGAGCGAATTACTGAACACCGTTGAATCCGCCCAGGAAGTTGTGATTACACGGCACGGTATCCCGGTCGCGCGCGTAATGCCTGCAACTAGAGCCAAGCAGTCAATGCCATTAGCGCATCTCGCCGAGCTGCAACAACAGGTACCCGCTCGCGAGGACAGCAGCGCCGAAGCGCTGCGCGAACTCCGCGACGCCGGATGATTTATCTCGATGACAGTTTCCTGACACCACTGTTCCGCGAAGAGACCACATCACCGAAAGTCGGGGCATTTCTGGTGCGACAAACGGCAGGCACACTAGCCGCGAGCAAATCGGAGTCGGTCGAATTTGCTAAGCTCATGTCTCGCGACGTACGAATAGGCGCGCTTATGGAGACGCAGGGTCAACGACTGATCAATGAGTTTGAGGCAATGGTTGCTAGCTCACTCATCGTGCTAATGGCGTGTGCAAATGACTTCGGGCTGGCGCAGCGGTACGGCGCTAATTTTTCCACCAAACTACGCGCACCCGATGCGCTGCATCTGGCAATCGCAAACAATAACGGAGCGGAATTTATCGCGGCCTTGGACGATAGAATGCTGTTTGCTGCAAAGAAACTAAAGGTCGGCCCAAATCAACAATGGCATACCGGTTGCATGTATGTGAGCCTCGACGGTAAATCGAGGGCGTTTGAACTGCAGGCGGCACTTGAGAACTCGCAGGGCGTCAAACCCCGGCACCCGGAATCCAACAGTATCGTCGAGCGCTTCAATGGCACGGTGCGTGACGAAACTAACAACGACTACGGAAATAATTACCTGCAGGCCGAGGCTATCATCGACAAGCTGATGCATCATTACAACGAAAAGCGATTACACGCGAGTTTAGGTTCCATGACTCCGGCAACCTGGCATCGTAGACAACCGGATGAAGTTCGAGACGAGCGTGCGCGGCAAATAGCTGCGGCCCGTGCGCATCGTAGAATGACCAACCAGCAGCGATTTATCGAGGCGGCCTAGGTAGTGAAAGTCTCTCTTTCTAACTTAAGCATTTTATCCGGCTTGACTTGATGCGCGACACGATCAGCAATACGTAAATATTGAATGCGTGGATTCATGCTTCATGGTCAACACGCCGCGAGCATTCGCTCGTCAATTGTCACCGCTGCGCGCCAGGCGCTGAAATGGTCGAGCAACTGGCAAAATCGCGTCCAATCACTGGTGGCCAAGTTTGAAATCGGCGCGCAGCAGTTTAACGGCTTGGAATTCCGCGACTACGCAGAATCCTTGGGAAAGGACAAGGCCCATTACTGCGCCTGGCGGTGAAAGACCGGCGATTGTGCTTGCGCAACTGGCGGACCGGGTACCACTTCCTTACGCATTTCGTCCCTTGCTACAATTCCCTCGTTCGCCGTTACGAAAGGCTCGATCCTTGGAGATGAATAATTCTAGGATGTGAGGGACAAGGGTTTCGGCGTCTACTTCCCGCCCCCAGGTTTGGGAATGCAGTTTGGCGTAATGGTCCAATTTGACTTTCAAGTCTGCAGTTATCAACACGGCGAGTCGAATATTGCGAGTGTCGGGAAGTTTTCCCAACTTGAGTTTCATTGGTTCTGCCCCGCAGTTTGCAAATGCATTTTTGAACGGCCGCTTGCCTCGCTCCTGATCTGTCGCTCAAAATCACTCCCGGCCAACACTCGTCGGTCGAGGCTTCGGAATGGATGCCTGTAAGGTGACATGCGCGCGGAATCACCGCTGACTGATCGCGGCGCTTCTGATTGACGCCGTTGTGCCAACCACATTCGTGCTCATCATGCCTACCAATCACAGATTGCTCGCGCTGGACCGCGACCCTACGACCTCCGAGACCCGGTGCAACAGCACGAAGGACTGACTTTCTACGGCACAGCGCGTGTGCATCGGTTGCACGCTCACAAGCTTTGAAGTGCACTTGGAGCCGCCTCAATTTCCTATGGTACCCGTCTTAACTTCTCCAGCTCGCTTGTAATTCGCGAAGACCACGCCGTTTGGCGTGATCAAGCTTTCGGTCAGCGCAAAGGCTGCGGGAATCGTGCCCTCTCCGAACAGGCGTTTACCTGTGCCAAGCGTGATCGGGAAGGTTTTGAGCCACAACTCGTCGACCAGGTCATGTTTGAGCAATGTTTGGGCGAGGTCATCACTACCGTGAACTTGGAGATCGGTTCCTTCTGAATGTTTAAGTTTCTCGACGCCTTCCACGCTCTTCAGAAAAACGGTATTGTTCCAATCGGACTTGTCTATCGTCCGGCTCAAGACGTATTTCGTGACATCATTGACACCCGGCCACATGTCTCCATGCACGGGCCAGTACGAAGCGAAGATGTCATGCGTTTTCCTGCCCAACAGAAGGTCCGCGGACTTCATCTGTTTTTGCATTATTTTACCAGCCGCTCCGTCAGCTTCGGCAAAATAGGGTGCAACCCAACCGCCATATTTAAAGCCGCTCGATTTGTCCTCGTCGGTTCCGCCAGGCGCCTGCATGACCCCGTCCAATGTTAGGAACGATAAAATAATAATTTTCCTCATGGCGGATTTCCTCTGCTGTAATTTAATAATCCAAGTGGTACGCTGCAAGGGGAAAAGGCTGACGCAGATACAAATGTACAGACGTTCGGTGCGCGACTCGGTGCGTTAGCAAACACAAGGGTCACTTCATGGTTCGACGCTCAATCATTCGGGCTGCGCCACTGATTCATGATTCATGATGCATGCGCGAGCCGCAGCGAGTTGATGCTCGGTAAGGAAGCCGTAGTTGCGCTATCAGTGGCTGCTTCGGATAGAAAATTAAATCCTTATTGACGATAACGCGCAGCGGGAATTCAGGTCGTACGACAAGCGTCGGCTGGATATTCAGATTTTTCCGAGTAAGCTGCTGCCCGACCAGATTTAGACTGTCTTGCGAGCTTTGCCGAACCGCAACGGTGACCGATCCCGAATTGACGCCTTGATCGTTATTGACCAGTTGGGAATTCACTCCAAGCAGCGTTGAGAGGGCCACTCCCGCAAATATGCGGCCCCGGTGCGAGTCTATTTGGTCCTCCAAGCCCGCGTAGCCGGCGGTATCCGCCCCTTGCAATCGGTCCAACGTGATCGAGGAACCATCAGGCATGATGAGCCGAGTCCAGACGAGCAGCACGCGTCGCTGATGGCGCGCCGTCCAGTGATGCGCGACCGCTCACAACGACGACCATTTGGCGCGAACTATCAAGCACCAGTAGTGCTCGAAGGCGGTGCGCAGGGACTGCAGGACACTCTTAGGTCGCTGTCTAATTCAACGATGCGTCACTTATTAGTCACTCGCGGTTATACGGCGGAGACATATTTCGTGCAACCTATTGATTATTGGTGCGCTCGGAGGGATTCAAACCGCCGACCACCTGGTTCGAAGTTCGCCCGGACGCAAAATTCACGCAACCACCTAGTTATCTAGACAGAAACAATCATATTTTTGAAATGAATTAGCCAGATCGATCGGCCGCGCGAGATGAAAGCCGTGCACCGTACATGCTGTCGGATATCAGAATTGCGCAACTCGTTCGCGTGCCAACAAACTTGGCGTGGCCTGGCGCCGATTTTGTAGAAATATGAGTGGAAGAGCCACTTCAATTTTGGGAAAAAAACGAATCAATTTTTGGAATTAGGCCTCCTTTCAAGGCCTTGGGCGGCTTGCTCCAGCATCTCACCGGCAAGCCTTGCGACTCGCTTACGCGATGCTTCCGAGCCACGTGCTGTCGCAAATATAACGTTTGCGCCCTCGCTCATCGTGCCCATTAGCTGCACGATGTCATGGGCTCTTCGGCGAACCAATCCGGGGTGAGAAAGGCGTACCAATTCGACGGCTGTTCGGTGCGCTTCGCGATAGAAGCGATCCATAGCGGCGGCAATCGCTGAGTCGTGTAGCGCCATGGCCCACAGTTCCCGAAACAAACGGCTCGTCTCCGTGTCCACTGAATCCCTCATGTAGTATCGGATCAATCCGGGCAATCCGTCGCGGGTACCGCTGCCGGACTTTCTCAAAAATGTGCTCGATTTGGTCCGATAGTACTCGGTGAGCGACAAAATGAGGGCATGAATCAGACTGCGCTTGGATGGGTAATGGTAGACGAGATTGCCCACCGCAAGTCCCGCCTCGCGCGCTACCAGCCGCATCGTGAGATGCGCATACCCCACAGTCGCTAACACCTCACGGGCCGCGCGCATGATTTTTGCGCGTGTGTCATCGCGCACGCCCCGCGCGCCGCGCGACTTCGTGGCCTTTCGCGAACCCCGGCGGTTGGTAGGATCAGGTGGCATTTCATCCTTGGTCTTCGTCGAGCGGCGTGTCGCAACCTTAACCGAGCGTGAGAAGCAAACGGCCACGGGCGCCAAGCATATGCGAAAAAGGGCGCGGCGCGGTACCGTCATTGACGGATAAGGCGCCACATCCGAAAGCATAGCGGTTGTGCGCCATACAAACGGTTTGCCGACGGTCGCCTTGTCAATCGGCAGCGAACATGGTACACCGTTATGGGGGTTTAGTACTTTTGTACTAATTGTGGCGAAGCTGAGATGATCAGTCGACTGGAAAGATCCGTCCCGTTATGCGTGGTTACGCATGTTACGAGATTGCAGCGAACCGCAGTGGCAAGAGTGCGGTAGGCGGGACTGACGCGATGTGTGCGCCGCCAGGCAATTTAGCGCTATCAAAATGCGACAAGTAGGGGAAAGCCAATGACGACTCGAAGTGTGAAACGTATTCCGCTCATTGGTGTAGCGGTGCTGCTTACATCCAGCATTGCCGCGACGCTCGGTGCGACTGCGACCGCCGTCGCTGATTCCTCTGAACCTGCGCCGAATGTTAGCGTGGACTCCTCCAGCCTTACAGAAATTATCGTCACCGCGCAGCGTCGGGAGCAGAACCTGCAGGATGTTGGCATTTCGGTCACCGCGCTCGACGCCAAGACGCTCGAGCAGCTTGGAATCGTTGACACGACGCAACTCGTGCGGGCAGTCCCGGGGCTCAAGGTCAACTCCTACTCGCCGACCTCGGTGGTATTCAACATCCGTGGGGTCTCGCAGAACGATTACGGCGATCAGCAGGAACCGCCGGTCGCGGTCTATCAGGACGACAGCTACGCGAGCACGATCAATCTCTCAGGCTTTCCCGTCTTCGATCTCGCACGAGCGGAGGTGCTTCGCGGACCGCAGGGTACTTTGTTCGGTCGCAACGCTGACGGAGGCGCCATTCAGCTGATTTCGAACAAGCCGACGAAGAATTTCGAAGGCTACGCAGCTGTTACAACCGGTAGCTTTGAGCAGCTGATCACTGAGGGTGCGGTCTCAGGCCCGCTATCCGACGCGCTGCAGGCGCGCTTTGCCTTCATTCGCGATAAGGACGATGGTTTCTTTAAGTCAATTTTCCCAGACGTTCCGAGCCGCGGCGCCAACGATCACTACGCGATGCGCTTCCAACTGGCATGGCAGCCGGTGGACGGCACGAATGTCGCATTGATATACCGTTTCCTACGCGCGCCACAGGAACGTCAGGCCGGTATGTATTCTCTCGAGCCCGCGTGCCCGAACGCCCAGGGGCAGGGGCAGTACTTGCCCCCGAATCAGACTTGCGCTTTTTGGGCGGGCTTCCTCGTGCCGCCGGGATTGCCCATTCCAGGTACGTTTACGGGCCTGCCGGGACCGGGAACTACAGCCTCCGGCTATCGTAACGATGGAATAACGCCGAGCCGTGGCGGCAACCCGTTCCTCGTCGCCGGAACCGCACCGTCCTACGTGGACCGGACGATTCACGCGACAACGCTGCGCGTCGATTCAACGCTCGGAGGCGCCGACCTCGTCTGGATCACCGATTACCAGAGCGCCAGCAAGTACTACGTCGAAGACGCAGACGGTTCGCCCGACAATTCTCTGACCTTCTTTCAGCACAGTGACCTGTCGCAGTGGACACAGGAAATCCGCCTGTCCGACTCAATCGGCAGTCATCAACTGGTCGGCGGCATCTATGGCATGAAGGTCGACGGTAATTACACCGCATCTTTCTCAGCACCGCTGTACGGCTATCTGCCAGAGGCGGCGTTCTCGCAGAACACGCGCTCGGAGGCCGTGTTCGGACAGGACGAGTGGCATGCGACCGACCGCCTGACCGTTATTTCTGGTCTCCGATACTGGCACGACGAGCGCCGCGGCTCGTATCACGCGACGGAACCGAGCAACGCGATCACGATCACATTCAACTCGCGCGAAGTCACGTCGACGCTGAACGGCGTGACCGCCCCACTCGGCGGCCTATCAGTGACGCCGGCGGATGCCGACAAGGTTTTCTCCGGCACCACCGCGCGCTTCGAGCTCGATTATCACCTCACTGACAAAATCATGCCATTCGCTAGCTGGAACCGCGGCAGCAAAAGCGGCGGATTCACCTTTTCTACCGGCACGCCATTTGCGGGAGCACAGGTCGCCTTCCTGAACGGGATTCCCTACCGGCCGGAGGTGCTTGATTCCTTCGAGGTCGGATTCAAGTCCGAAGTCCTTCCGTCGACAACGTTCAATGCGAACGCCTACTACTACGTCTACAAGGACTATCAAGCTTTCGCCCAGCTCAACCAGGACGCGACGGTCGTCAACCTTGACGCAAATGCGGTCGGCCTGGAGGCGGAGATCAATTCGCACCCGGTCACCGGGCTCACACTACAGGTTGGCGTGTCCTCGGAGAGCTCCCGGGTAAAGCACATCCTTTTGCCCGACCTCGTGACCTACGTCGACCACAGCCTTCCGCAGGCCCCCCACTTCGCAGGCAATGGACTAGTCCGCTATGAATTCCCCGTCGGTGGAGGGATGGCTTCCGTACAGTCCGACATCGATTACACGGGCCACTTCTGCTACACGGTGCTTTGCGCTCCGGTCGAGCAGGAACATGCCTACGCTGTCGCCGGCGCGAGGGTCGGCTATGCAGCAATGGATAGGCGCTGGGACGTAGCGGCATTTGTAAACAACCTGACAGATCACTACTACCGAAGCTATGCCTATGACAGCTCGCCATTCGGCGGCGTGGTTGCCGGCGTCTACGCGAAACCGCGGACTTGGGGTTTGACCGGTACATACCGCTTCGGGCGTGCGCATC